>NZ_JBEYZW010000008.1:0-141906 GCF_040646215.1 Streptomyces sp. NPDC046215
CGCCCCCTGCCGCAACACCCTCCGAGGTCTCCCTGCTCACCCGCTGCCGGGCGGCCTTCCTCCCCGGCGACCCCGCGCGCACCGGACGCGTCGCCCCATCGGCGCCGGCCCCACCCCCGCCCCCGGCCGCCGCTAGGCCACCCCGGCCGGTGCGGCGGCCCCCTTCGGCCCGGCCGCCGCACCGGCCGCGGCGCGTGCGCCGCGGCCGCCTGTTCAGGAGGCCCCCCCCCGGGGGCCGGAAGCGGTCAGTTCTGGACGTCCTGGGGGAAGACCAGCTGCTTGCTCGTCCACTCCAGGGCCGGGCCGATCTCGCGCCGCCAGGTGGTGAAGTTGTGGCTGCCCGACTCCAGGATCATCTGCGCCACGGTCAGGGGCTTGTCCTTGGCGGCCCTGACGAACTTCTCGGTGTCCTTGAAGTTCTTCTCGCCCTGCTTGCTGCTGGTGACGAGCAGGGAGACGCGCGGCACCGGCAGGTTCTCCAGGCGCCAGAAGAGGTCGTGCTCGCGCTTGCGCTGCTTGCCCTCCTCGCCGCCGCCGAAGAGGTTGCCCGTGGTGGCGTCGTTGTGGATCCGGTAGTCGGGGGAGAGCGCCGCCGCCACCGGGTAGACCTTCGGCTGGCGCAGGGCGAGTTCCAGCGCGCAGGTGCCGCCGGAGGAGTAGCCGAGGGCCGCCCAGGCGCTGGCCTGGTGGCCGACGCGGTAGGCGCTGCGGAGGGCCTCGGGCACGTCGTGGGTGAAGTAGGTCTGGGCCTGCGGGCCGTCGGGGACGTCCACGCACTCGGTGTCGCGCGGGGGCTGGATGGTCGGCCGGAGCATCACGATGACGGTCGGCTGCATCTTCTTCTCGGCCAGCAGATCGCTCGCCGTCTTCGGCACCTGGAGGTGCTTGGAGAGGCTGTCGACGCCGCCCGGGTAGCCGCTGATGGCCACGATCACCGGGAAGCGGTGGCGCTTGTACTGCTCCTGGAAGTACTGCGGCGGCAGGTAGACGAGCGCGGGTTCGACGACGCCCGAGCGGCGCCCGACGAGGCGGACGGACTCCACCGCGCCGACCTTCTCCTTGGGGCCCTTGGGGAAGTTCATCCCGCCCTGGCCCTCGGTCCCGGCGGGCCGCACCAGGCCGCCCTGGCCGGCGTCGACGGTGCCGGCGCCCCCGCCGCCGGTCACCGGCGTGATCCGGCCCGGCGCCCGGTCGTACTTGCCGACGAGCTCGCCCCACGTGCCGTAGAAGCTGTTGGCGGAGTTCACCGCGAGGAGCAGCGAGGACAAGATCGTCAGCTGTGTCACCAGGATCGCGCCGAGCCGGCCGAGGACGGGCAGCACGCCGCGGCCCGCCATCCGCGGCCAGAGCCATACGGTGAGCACCACGCACAACACGGCCACCAGCACCACCGTGTACAAGAGCGACCTGCTGGTCAGGCCCATGCGCCTCTCAACTCCCTGCCCCCGTCGTGGGTACTCATGTTCGGGTGAGCGATGTTCACCGGTAAAGAGGCCGGAATGGGCGGAGAGGGTTGCCCTGCACCCATTTCTTCCCTTGCTCTTGGGCTCTCCGTGTCCTGGGGGACCGCTCCCGTTTCCGGGCGCGCAACCGGACGCGGCGGACGGCGCCCGCTCGGGCCGGGGCGGGAATGCGGCCGGTTCGCGCCCGCCGCGGGGGGTGGCCGGGAGCCGCACTGGGCAGGAAGGGCCCATGGGCGACGTCTTCTTGCGCAGGTTGAGCCGTTGGCAGGCAGAGCAGTACCGCGACCAGCTCGCGGACCTGCACGTGGCGGCGTACGAGAATCCCCCTGGCGAGGTCACCCTCGACCGCGCCCGGTTCCTGGAACGGCTGGCCGAGGACTCCGGGCGGCCCGGCTTCGACCTCGTGATCGCCGACGGCGGCGGACCGGTCGGCTGCGCGTACGGCTACCCGCTGGCCCGCGACAGCGGCTGGTGGCGCGGGCTGACCGGCGCGGTGCCCGAGGAGCTGGAGGAGCTGACGGCCGCCGGGAAGGTCTTCACCGTCGCGGAGGTGACGGTGCTGCCCCGCCACCGCCGCCAGGGCATCGGCCGCCGCCTGCACGACCAGCTGCTCGCGGGGAGCGGCGCGGCCCTGGGCGCCCTGGCCCTGGCCACGCCCGGCACGGACGGCGGTGCTGCCCGGGCGGCGCTGCGCGCCTGGGGCTGGACGCCCGCGGGGCGGTTCCGGCCGGGCGCGGGCGGCGGTCCGGGGGCCGAGGTGTTCACCCGTCCCCTGCGCAGGTGACGCTCCCCGCTCTGGCCGCGCTGCCCCTTGCCGGTGGATGGTGGGTGGGACGGCCCCGCGGCCGCGGGGCGGGCGGGAGGGGAACATGACGGAGAACGGCACGACCGCGAACCCCTATCTCAGCGGTCTCTTCGCACCGGTGCGCGAGGAGACCACGGCGGTGGACCTGCCGGTGACGGGCCGGCTGCCGGAGTCCCTGCGCGGCCGCTACCTGCGCAACGGCCCCAACCCCGTGGGCTTCCCGGATCCGGCCGCCTACGGGTGGTTCAGCGGCGAGGGCATGGTGCACGGCGTGCGGCTGCGCGACGGGGCCGCCGAGTGGTACCGCAACCGCTGGGTGCGCTCGGACGACGTCGCCGGGCAGCTCGGCGAGAAACTCCTGCACGGGCCGCGCCACCTGGGCCTGGACTTCGCCCCCAACACTCACGTCCAGCGCTTCGCCGGGCACCTCCTCGCCCTGGTGGAGGGCGGCTCCCTCCCGTACGAGCTGGACGACGAGCTCCGCACGATCGGCCCGTTCGACTTCCACGGCACGCTCCCCGGCGGGCTGGCCGCGCACACCGTCATCGACCCGGGCACCGGCGAACTGCACACGGTCGCGTACTGCCTGGCCTGGCCGTACGTGCAGTACCTCGTCGCGGGGACGGACGGGTGCGTGCGGCACCGGGTGGACATCCCCGTCGAGGGGCACCCGATGATGCACGACTTCTCCCTGACCGCACGCCACGTCCTGCTGTACGACCTGCCGGGGGTCTACGCCCCGCCCACGGAGCCGGACGGCGAGCCCACGCCGTACTGGGACCCCGAGCGCCCGGCCCGGCTGGGCCTGCTGCCGCGCGACGGCGGTGCCGCCGAGGTGCGCTGGCTGGACATCGACCCGTGCTTCGTCTTCCACCCGATGAACGCCTACGAGCACGACGGGACGATCACCGTTCACCTCGTCCGCTACGACCGGATGTTCGACTCCGGGCCGGGTGCGAAACCGGCCCCGGCCCGGATGGAACGGTGGACGGTCGACCCGGCGGCCGGGACCGTTCGGCGCCACCGGCTGGACGACCGCGCGGTGGAATTCCCCCGGGCCGATCCGCGCCGGCTGACGGTCCGCCACCGCTACGGCTACGCGATGCTGGAGCCCTCGGGCGAGGCCGGTTCGGCGGGCGCGCACGTCACGGAGGGCGGAGGCGTCCGGCGGCTGGGGGCGGGGCTGGTCAAGTACGACCTGGAGCGCGGGACGAGCGAGACCTTCCTGGTCCCCCCTCATGGCGACGTCGGCGAGGGGGTGTTCGTCCCCGCCGCCCCGGGCGCGGCGGAGGACGACGGCTGGGTGCTGGCCTTCGCCTACGACCCCGGGCGCGCGGCGACGGACCTGCTGGTGCTGGCCGCCCAGGACTTCGCGGCCGGGCCGGTCGCCCGGGTGCACCTGCCGGTGCGGGTGCCCATCGGGTTCCACGGAAACTGGATTCCCGACGCCGACTGAGGGCACACGAGTGCGAGTGGATGCGGGGGCCTTCCCCCAACGGTGTCGTGGGGAGTGGCTTAAGAGGGTCCTGAGCGCGATGGGACGGGTGCGACGGCTAGCCTTACGTAGCCGTCCGGACAATGGACTTTCCCCAACATTCCGGACATTTCATAGCTCCCGAGACACGTGAAGGACTTCTCCACATGGGCATTCGGAGTCTGCTGCGGAACGCGTTCGGCCGGTCCAGGACAGCGACAGCCGAGCGCGACGAAGCCGGCCTGCCTCAGCAGAACGCAGGCCCGGCGGGCGTCGAGCGCAAGGAACCGGCCGCCGGTTCCGCGTCCGCCCCCCAGAAGGAGAACCCCGCGGGCCCCGGCGATCCCGCGAGCCCCGTGACGGCCACGGTGCCGGCGCCCTCGGCGGAGCCCGGGTCCGTCGCGGCGGCCGCGGCGAGCGAGGCGGGCGCGGCCGAGCCGGTCGTCACCCGGCCGCGGCCCGCCGCCGACGAGGCGGGCGCGGAGCCCGGGCGGACGCCGCTGCCCGCCCAGCCCACGGGCGACCGGCTCGGCGAGCGCGTCCCCGACCCGGGCCCGCTCGGCCCCACGCCCGGCCCGGTGCCCAAGCCGGACCCGCTCCCCCAGCCGGAGCCCGAGCCGACGCCGATGCCGGCCCCCAAGCCCGTCCCGGAGCCGGACCCGGTGCCCGCGCCGAGCCCGGAGCCGCTGCCGGAGCCCGAGCCCACCCCCCGGCCGCACCCCATGCCGGAACCGGCGCCCGGCCCGTCACCGGAGCCCGCTCCCGCGATGCCCCCGAGAGGGGCCGCGGTCAGCCTGGAGAAGGTGAAGCGGACCGCGCCCGCCCTCGTCAGCCTCTACAAGGCCGCGGGCGCCTGTCTGGAGAAGCAGGGCCTCACCGGGCAGCGCGCCGCCGTCTACCTGGTCCTCGACCGCTCGGGCTCGATGCGCGAGTTCTACAAGAACGGCAGCGTCCAGCACCTGGCCGAGCAGGCCCTCGGCCTCGCCGCGAACCTCGACGACGACGGCACCGTGCCCGTCGTCTTCTTCTCCACCGACGTCGACGGCGTGGCCGAGCTGGACCTCGCGGGCCACGAGGGCCGGATCGAGGAACTCCACTCCTCCATGGGCCACATGGGCCGTACCAATTACCACTGGGCGATGCAGGCGGTGATCGAGCACTACGAGAAGTCCGGCGCCACCGACCCCGCGTTCGTCATCTTCCAGACCGACGGCGGCCCCTACAGCAAGCCCGCCGCCGAGCGCGCGCTGTGCGAGGCGGCCAAGCTGCCGATCTTCTGGCAGTTCGTGGGCTTCGGCGACCCGGAGGGCAAGGGCTTCGACTTCCTCCGCAAGCTGGACGACCTGGCGGTCCCGGAGAAGCGCGTCATCGACAACGCCGGCTTCTTCCACGCGGGCCGCGACCCCAAGTCCCTCACGGACGCGCGCCTCTACGCGGAGCTGATGGTGGAGTTCCCGGAGTGGCTGGCGGAGGCCCGGGCGGCGGGCATCGTCAGCTGACCCCTACCCACCTTCGCGCCCTCCGGCCGGGCTCCGGCTCCGGCTCCGAAACATTTGCACCCGGGTGACGGGAGCAGACCCTCCCGTCACTCCCGTCACCCGAGCTCCCCTCCCCCTCAGATGGCTCAGAGGAAGTAGACGGCGTCCACCTGACCGTCCGGCCGGTTCGAGAAGCCGAACTCGCCCGCCACCTGGGCAGGCTCCAGGTTGACGAAGTTCACGGCGTCGTCGAGCGTCGCGAAGGTCAGCGCGTGCCAGGTCTTGGTGTCGGCCTCCGCCGCCGAGATCGCGGCCTTCAGTGCTTGCGCGTCCGCGCCGGATATGGCCATGAAGCCCCCCTCGGATTCGGAGTGTGACCCGACGACTACCTAACGTAGTCGTTAGATCACCCCACCGTCACCACCGGAAGGGGGCGCGCCGAGGCGTTCGCAGAGCGCGCGAAGCGCCGGAGGGAGCGGCGCAAACCGCCTGAAGTGCTGTCGGGTCAGGGCGAGTTGACTGGGGCGCACGCGACCTCGCACGAGCCACCGCGGGACCGCGCCACCACCCCTCAGCGGTAATCCCGCACACGCCGCCGCGAATATCACCCTCCGTACTCGACCGGTGACTGATCAGGACGGGTTTCCGTGGGCATCGTAAGAGGGTGAGCAAAGAAAACCCCCCCGCGCTCCCCGCCCGGCCGACCGCGCCCCCGCCCGCCCCCCGGGCCCGTTCCGCCGGGCCCCCGCCCGTCAGCTACGTGGTGGACACCCGCACCGGCCGCCTCGGCCAAGTCATGGACCGGCACGCCGGATACCTGCAGCTGCGCCCCCCGCAGGGCGGCGTCGAGTGGGACTGCCCGCCCGAGCACACCCGCCCCGCCTCCGAGGCCGAGACGCTGCGCGCCCGGGTGGCCCGGCTGAATGCGGAGAGCAGGTGGGGATTTTGAGCACCCGCAAGCACTTCCGGTTCGGCACGTGGACGCTGCAGCCGGACCGGGAGCCCGACGCCGAGCCCGTCACCTACGCGATGCAGTGCGCCGTGTGCGAGGAACACTCGGCCACCGTGGAGGACCCCTCGGACGCACAGGGCTGGACGTTCCGCCACGCGGGGCGCAACCCCTCCCACCACACCTACCGCGAGCTGATCACCAGGCCCTGGCGGGCGTGGATGGCCGAGCCGCCCCTCACCGGAGTCTGACCGCCGCTGCCCCCGCCGACAGGGCAGCGGCCGGCACACCGGCCCCCGGGGGGACCCGCCGGACGGAAATCGCCGCGCGGGCACCCCCTGGTGCTCGGATACGCTAATGGCCTCTGTAAACCGCGACCAGGGAGCAGCCGGAAATGGCTCGACACCTCATCACCAGCGCCCTTCCGTACATCAACGGGATCAAGCACCTGGGCAACATGGTGGGGTCCATGCTCCCGGCGGATGTGTACGCCAGGTACCTCCGCCAGACCGGCCGCGAGACGCTCTACATCTGCGCCACCGACGAGCACGGCACCCCCGCCGAGCTGGCGGCGAAGGAAGCCGGTCTGCCAGTCTCGGAATTCTGCGCCCAGCAGCACGCCGCGCAGAAGGCCGTTTACGACGGTTTCCACCTCTCGTTCGACTACTTCGGCCGGAGTTCCTCGGCCGAGAACATCGAGATCACCCAGCATTTCGCGCGGAAGCTCAAGGAGAACGGCTTCATCGAGGAGCGGGCGATCCGCCAGGTCTTCTCGATCGCCGACGACCGCTTCCTGCCGGACCGCTACATCGTCGGCACGTGCCCGCACTGCGGCTACGACAAGGCGCGCGGCGACCAGTGCGAGAACTGCACCCGCGTCCTGGACCCGACGGACCTGATCGACGCCCGCTCGGCGATCAGCGGCAGCAGCGACCTGGAGGTCCGCGAGACCAAGCACCTCTTCCTGCTCCAGTCGAAGCTGGCGGGCGAGGTCGAGGCGTGGATCGACGAGCACGGCGGCGACTGGCCGGTGCTGGCGTCCTCCATCGCCCGCAAGTGGCTGACCGAGGGCCTGCACGACCGGGCGATCACCCGCGACCTGGACTGGGGCGTCCCGGTCCCCGCGGACACCTGGCCGGAGCTGGCGGCCGAGGGCAAGGTCTTCTACGTGTGGTTCGACGCGCCCGTCGAGTACATCGGCGCGACGAAGGAGTGGGCCGCCCAGGACGCGGCGGACCGCGACTGGAAGTCCTGGTGGTACGAGGCCGACGACGTCCGCTACACGCAGTTCATGGCGAAGGACAACGTCCCCTTCCACACCGTGATGTTCCCGGCGACCGAGCTCGGCACCCGGGAGCCCTGGAAGAAGGTCGACTACGTCAAGGCGTTCAACTGGCTGACGTACTACGGCGGCAAGTTCTCCACGTCCCAGAAGCGCGGCATTTTCACCGACGCCGCCCTGGAGCTGCTGCCCGCGGACTACTGGCGCTACTTCCTCATGGCCAACGCCCCGGAGTCGGACGACACGTCGTTCACCTGGGAGGTCTTCTCGGCCTCGGTCAACAAGGACCTCGCCGACACCCTGGGCAACTTCGTCAACCGCGTCCTGTCGTTCTCCCGCAAGCGCTTCGGTGACGACGTCCCCGCGGGCAGCGAGGCCGGCGAGGCCGAGACGAACCTCGGCCGGGAGATCGCGGAGCTGCTCGCGGAGTACGAGCGCCACATGGAGGACCTCCAGTTCCGCAAGGCCGGGCAGGCGCTGCGCGCGCTGTGGAGCGCGGGCAACTCCTACCTGGAGACCAAGGCCCCCTGGCTGGAGATCAAGACCAACCCCGAGGGCGCGGCGCTGACGCTGCGCACCGCGATGAACCTCATCCACCTCTACGCGGTGGTCTCCGAGCCGTTCATCCCGGCTTCGGCCGCCGCGATGCGGTCCGCCTTCGCTCTCCCTGAGGACACGGCGACCTGGGTGACGTCGGACGAGGCGAAGTCGCTGTCGTTCATCCCCGCGGGCACGCCCTTCACGGTCCCGCCGGTGCTCTTCGCGAAGATCACCGAAGAGGACCTGGACAGCTACCGCGAGCGCTTCGGCGGCGGCGCCGACTCGTAGGGCATGTCGGCAGGACGTACGTGGGGCCCGGAACCGGTGCGGTTCCGGGCCCCATTTATCTGCGTTGATCGATCGCTCATCGATCGTTGAGCCCGCCCGAGGACTCTGGGACGAGTTGATCCACGGGGGCACGACGGGGAAGCCGGGAAGACGGGGAAAGCAGTGTTCGACAAACGCATCACGGTCAATGTCCACGCCAGCGACGAGCTCAACCGGGCCCGCTTCGTCCGCCAGCTGCGGCTCCTGCCCGAGGTGCGGGTCGTCCGGCGGGGGGCGGCCGTCGACTTCCTGCTGATGGAGGCCGACGACGACGCGGCCGCGGGCGAGCTGCGCAGGCTGACCAGGGACGGGGCACCGGTGGTGCTGGTCGCGGACGAGCTGGGCGAGACGGAGCTGATGGCGGTGGCGGAGTACGGGGTGCGATCCGTGCTGTGGCGCCGCAGGCTCACGCTGGCGCGGCTGGCCCGCGCGGTGCACGCCGCGGCGGGCTGCTGCCCCCGGCTCCCCCTGGTGACGGCGCTGATGTGACGTGCTGCGCTAAAAGTGACGCATGGCAACGCGAGGGGCCCGGAACCTTATCGGCGGTTCCGGGCCCCTCGGGTGCTCACTGGTGCGGCGGGCTTACTGGCCCGGCTTGACCTGCGGCTTGCGCAGCGACAGGTGCAGCTCCTTCAGGCGGGACTCGTCGACCTCGCTCGGGGCGCCCATCAGGAGGTCCTGCGCGTTGCCGTTGAGCGGGAACGCGATGGTCTCGCGGATGTTCGGCTCGTCGGCGAGCAGCATGACGATGCGGTCGACGCCGGGGGCGATGCCGCCGTGCGGCGGGGCGCCGAACTTGAAGGCGCGCAGCATGCCGCCGAACTCCTTCTCGACCTCTTCCTTGGAGTAACCGGCGATCTCGAACGCCTTGTACATGACGTCGGGCTCGTGGTTGCGGATGGCGCCGGAGGACAGCTCGGTGCCGTTGCAGACGATGTCGTACTGCCAGGCGAGGATGTCCAGCGGGTCCATCGTCTCCAGGGCCTCCAGGCCGCCCTGGGGCATGGAGAAGGGGTTGTGGGAGAACTCGATCTTGCCGGTCTCCTCGTCCTTCTCGAACATCGGGAAGTCGACGATCCAGCAGAACCGGAAGACGTTCTCCTCGAAGTGGCCGGCGCGCTTGGCGGCCTCGACGCGCACGGCGCCCATGATCTTGGAGACCTCGTCGAACTCACCGGCGCCGAAGAAGACGGCGTGGCCGGGGGCCAGGCCCAGGGCCTCGGTGAGGGCCTTCACGTCCTCCTCGGTGAGGAACTTCGCGATCGGGCCGGACAGCTCGCCGCCCTCGCCCACGCGGACCCAGGCCAGGCCCTTGGCGCCCTGCTCGACCGCGTACTCGCCGAGGCCGTCGAAGAACTTGCGGGACTGCGCGGCGGTGTCCGGCACGGCCAGCGCGCGCACGTGCTTGCCGGCGAACGCCTTGAAACCGCTGCCTTCGAAGATGCCGGAGACGTCGACCAGCTCCAGCTTGGCGCGCAGGTCCGGCTTGTCGGAGCCGTACTTCAGCATCGCCTCGCGGAAGGGGATCCGCGGGAAGGGGGAGGTGACGTGGCGGCCGTTGCCGAACTCCTCGAAGAGGTCGGTCATGACCTTCTCGATGACCTGGAAGACGTCCTCCTGCTCGACGAAGCTCATCTCGACGTCGAGCTGGTAGAACTCACCCGGCGAGCGGTCCGCGCGGGCGTCCTCGTCGCGGAAGCAGGGCGCGATCTGGAAGTAGCGGTCGAAGCCCGCGATCATCAGCAGCTGCTTGAACTGCTGCGGCGCCTGCGGCAGGGCGTAGAACTTGCCGGCGTGCAGGCGGGACGGCACCAGGAAGTCACGCGCGCCCTCGGGGGAGGTGGCGGACAGGATCGGGGTGGCCATCTCGTTGAAGCCGAGGCCGGTCATCTTCTCGCGGATGGCGCGGATGACGGCGGTGCGCAGCAGGATGTTGCGGTGCATGCGCTCGCGGCGCAGGTCGAGGAAGCGGTACTCCAGACGCCGCTCCTCGTTCACCCCGTCGTCGGTGTTGATCGTGAAGGGCAGCGGGTCGGCGGCGCCCAGCACCTCCACCGCGGTGACCTCGACCTCGATCTCGCCGGTGGGCAGGTCGGGGTTGACGTTGTCCGCGCCGCGGCCGAGGACCTTGCCGTCCACGCGGACGACGGTCTCCTTGGTCAGGTGGCTCAGGGCCTCGTTGGCGGCGGTGCCGGGGCGGGCGACGAGCTGGACCAGGCCGTGGTGGTCGCGGAGGTCGATGAAGAGGATGCCACCCAGGTCGCGCCGATTGTGCAGCCAGCCACTCAGTCGCACGTCGGTGTCGACGTCAGCCGCACGGAGCTCGCCGCAGGTGTGGGACCGGTACCGATGCATCGTTCATCCAAGTCGTGGTCGAGGTGTGATCGAGGTCGTTGATCGAACTCGCTGATCGAGGCGGTTCGCGCTGGGTTAGCGTCGCAGCAGCGCTTGTGCAAGCCTACCTACTGCTCCGGACAGCATCGGTGGTATCTATCCGGCTTACCCGCATAAAGTGGGGCAATGCGCACCGAGGACGTACTGGCCGCCGTAGCTACCGGACTGTGGCAGTGGGACAACGCCTCGCGCAGCGCCGTCTTCGACGCCGAGGCCGCCCGCCTCCTGGGCCTACCCGCGGAGCGCGTCGAACTGAGCGAATCCGCCGCCCGGGCCCGCTTCCACGCGGTGGACTGGGTCGAGATCATGGGCATCATCAACCTGGCCGTCGCCGAGAACACCCTCGCCGAGGCCCGGCTGCGCGTGGTCGACGAGGCGGGCCGGGTGCTGCGGACCGTGCGCAGTCGCTCCCGGCCGGTCCGCGGCGGCGCGGATTACCTGCTGGTCGGGACGGTGCAGGAGGTCCCCGAGGCCCAGCCGGGCACCTCCGCGGTCCGGGCCCAGGTCACCGGCGACTGGCGGCGCAACAGAGAAGCGTTTCTGCTGGACGCGGGCCGGGCCCTCGCCGAGGCCCGCTCCACCGCCGAGGTGCTGCGGGTGGCCGCCGGCCTGTCGATGCCCGGATTCGAGCCCTCCGCCCTCGCCGTCTTCAGCAGCGACGGCAGCCGGGTGAAGGTCATCGGCCACCACGGCTACGCGCCCGGCGAGGCCGCCCCCTTCCTCGACCTGCCGCTGGCGGCCGCCTACCCGGCCGCCGAGGTCATCCGCACCGGCCGGGCCATCTACCTGCCCGACCCCGACGACTACCGGCGCCGCTTTCCCGAGGCGTACCGGCTCGTCGAGCACTTCGGCCGCCGGTCCTGGGCCTTCCTGCCGCTGATCAACGCGGGGCAGTCCGTCGGCGCCTGGATGGCCGGCTTCAGCGTCCCGGTCTCCTTCAGCCCCGACGAGCGCTCGGTCCTGACCACCGTCGCCCGGATGCTCGCCCAGGCCCTCAGCCGCGCCAGCGTCCACGAGTCCGAGCGCGAGCTGACCGTCGGCCTCCAGCGCTCGATGATGCCCACGCTCCAGCCGGACATCCCCGGCATGTCCGTGGCCGCCCGGTACATCCCCACCGGCGGCGGGCTGGACGTCGGCGGGGACTGGTACGACATGATCCCGCTGCCCTCCGGGAAGATCGCCCTGGTCATCGGCGACGTCCAGGGCCACGACGTCCGGGCCGCCGGGCTGATGGGGCAGCTGCGGATCGCCCTGCGCGCCTACGCCTCCGAGGGCCACCACCCCGACGCGGTCCTCTCCCGGGCCTCCCGCTTCCTCGCCGGCATCAACATGAACGAGACCGAGGGCGACGACACCGAGCCGCGCTTCGCCACCTGCCTGTACATCGAGGTCGAGCCCCCCACCGGGCGCCTGACCATCGCCCGGGCGGGCCACCCCGACCCCGCGATCCGGCTCAGCGACGGCACCATGCTCGTCCGCCCCACGGCGGGCGGCCTGCCGCTCGGCATCGACCCCGACACCGATTACCCCACGACGCAGCTCGTCCTCGAACCCGGCGAGACGATGATGGTCTGCACGGACGGCCTCATCGAGACCGGCGGCCACGACCTGGAGACCGGCTGGGCCCGGCTGCGCCAGATCATCGAGGACCACCCGTCCGGCGGCGAGGAGGGCGGGGGCACCCTGGAGGAGCTCGCCGACGCGCTCGTCCAGGCCGTGCACGGCCCGTCCTCCCACTACACCACCGGGCCGCTCGTCGACCGGCGCGAGGACGACATCGCCGTCCTCCTGCTCGCCCGCGACGGCGCCCCCTGCGGCGCCGCCCCCCAGAGCGCGCCGCGCCCCGTGCGCCGCACGGTCCTGACCATCGCCCAGGCCGAGCCGGAGCGCATCGCGGAGGCCCGGCAGCAGCTGCGCGTCCTGCTGCACGACTGGCCGGACGAGGACCAGGTCGACTCGGCGGTCCTGATGGTCTCCGAGATGGTCACCAACGTGCTGGTGCACACGGACGGCGACGCGGTGCTCAGCGCCCAGGTCTCCGGCGAGCGCGGGTCGCGCTGCGTGCGCGTGGACGTGGCCGACGCCAGCGACGAGCTGCCGCACCGGCGCCACCCGGGGGAGATGGCGTCCTCCGGGCGCGGTCTGGTGCTGATGGAGCTGCTCGCCGGGGCGTGGGGCGTGGACCCGCGCGGGGACGGCAAGAACATCTGGTTCGAGCTGTACGAGGCGGACGGCGAGGGGGAGACGAACGAGGCGGGCCGGGCCATGGTCTCGATGATCGACCCGACGTGACCGGGGACGCCGGCGTCAGAGCGCGCAGGCGTCAGAGCGCGTCGGCGGGGATGGTCCCCAGCCGCCCGGCCTGGAAGTCCTCAAAGGCCTGGGCCAGCTCCGCGTGGGTGTTCATCACGAACGGGCCGTAGTGCATCATCGGCTCGCGGATCGGCTGCCCGCCGAGCAGGACGACCTCGAAGTTCGGGCTGCGGGACTCCTGGGACTCGTCCGCCCGGATCGTGATCGAGTCGCCGGTGCCGAAGACGACGGACTCGCCCATCCGGAAGGGCCGCTTCTCGGCGCCGGCGAAACCGCGCCCGGCGAGCCCGTAGGCGAGGGCGTTGAAGTCGGGGCGCCACGGCAGCGTCAGCTCCGCGCCCGGGTTCAGGGTCACGTGCGTCATCGTGATGGGCGTGTGGGTGATGCCCGGCCCCTCGTGCCCGGCGATGTCACCCGCGATCAGCCGCAGCAGCGCACCGCCGTCGGCGGACGTCAGCAGCTTGACCTGGCCGCCGCGGATGTCCTGGTAGCGGGGGGCCATCATCTTGTCCGACTTCGGCAGGTTCACCCACAGCTGGAGGCCGTGGAAGAGCCCTCCGGTGACGACCAGCGACTCCGGCGGGGCCTCGATGTGCAGCAGCCCGGAGCCGGCCGTCATCCACTGGGTGTCGCCGTCGGTGATGGTGCCGCCGCCACCGTGCGAGTCCCGGTGGTTGAAGGTGCCGTCGATGATGTAGGTGACGGTCTCGAAGCCGCGGTGCGGGTGCCAGGGGGTGCCCTTCGGCTCGCCCGGCGCGTACTCCACCTCGCCCATCTGGTCCATCATGATGAACGGGTCGAGGTACTTGTAGTTGATCCCCGCGAAGGCCCTGCGGACGGGGAATCCCTCGCCCTCGACGCCGGTCGGCGCGGTGGCCACGTGCAGCACCGGGCGCTGCCGGCCGTCCGCCGGAGCGGTGACGCGCGGCAGAGTCAGCGGGTTCTCAACGGTCACAGCCGGCATGACAGCCTCCTCGGTTGGTTACGCCTTCAAGTTAGTTGAAGAATGAACAACCTGCAAGGACTGCGTCATTCCCCGGCGGTGTCCGGGCGCTCCTGCGGGCGGTCCTCCGGGCGATGCGGGGGCGGCCCCCCGCCCGCTCGCCGGCCGACCAGGGACACTGGATCAATGCGTCTGAACGTCAGCGGTACCCGCGCCGCCGCGCTCGCGGTCCTCGTCGCCGCGGTCCTGGCCCTGGCCGTCGCCGCCCTCATGGCGGCCGGCCGGGGAGCGGCGACGGACGCGCCCCTGGCGGACGGCGACAGCACGGGCCACTTCACCCAGCCGGAGGCACAGGGCGACGCGGCCGCCGACCAGATGGCCTCGGTGGTGCGGACGGGCCCGGCGCCGCGGCCGCCCTCGGCCCCGGACGCCCGGGCGGCCCGCACGGAGCCGCTGCCCGCCTCGGACCCCCTGGAGGCCACCGGCGCCGAGCCCTCGCCCGCGGTCGGCCCGCTCTTCCACACCGGGCAGGGCACGCCGGGCCACGGCTGCACGGCGAGCGTCGTCCACAGCCCCCGGGGCGACCTGATCGTCACCGCGGCGCACTGCGTGCACATGAACGGCTTCCGCACCGACATCGCCTTCGCGCCCGGCTACCGCGACGGGGTGGCGCCCTACGGGGTGTGGGTGCCCACCAGCATCGACGTCGACCCGGCCTGGGCCACGCGCCGGGACCCGGATCACGACGTGGCGTTCCTGCGGGTCCGCAGAGTGGGCGACCCGACGCCCGTCGAGCGCGTCACGGGTGCCCAGAAGATCGCGTTCCGCCCGGCGGCGCACCGCCCGGCCCGGGTGATCGGCTACCCCGCCTTCGGCGAGCGGCCGGTCGCCTGCCAGAACAGCATCGGCGTGCTCAGCCCGACCCAGCTGCGCTTCGACTGCCGCGACCTGCCCAACGGCACCAGCGGCGGCCCGCTCCTGACCGACATCGACGCGGCGACGGGCCTGGGCACGGTCAACGGGGTCGTCGGCGGCCACCAGGAGGGCGGCGACGAGGAAACGTCGTACAGCCCGTACTTCGGCGACCGGATCGAGGCGCTGTACCGCCGTGCGGCCGGCCGGTAATCCGGCCGTGGCGGGTTCTAGCCGTACATCCGGCGCATCGCGAAGTCGACCATCTGCTCGACGGCCTTCGCGTCGAAGACCATGCGGTGGTCGCCCTCCATGTCGAGGACGAAGCCGTAGCCGGTCGGCAGGAGGTCTATGACCTCGGCGCCCGTGATCACGAAGTACTTGGACTCCTTGCCCGCGTACCGCCGCAGCTCCTTGAGCGTGGTGAACATGGGGATCACCGGGTGCTGGGTGTTGTGCAGCGCGAGGAAGCCCGGATTGTCCCCGCGCGGGCAGTAGACCTTCGAGCTGGAGAAGACCACCTGGAAGTCCTCGGCGGACATCGACCCGGTGGTGAAGGCCCGTACCGCGTCGCCCAGCGACGGCGGGGACGGCTCGGGGTAGAGCGGCTGCTCGCCGTAGCCACCCGGCTGCTGCGGCGGTGCGTAACCCTGCGTGCCCACGTTCTGGTCGTAGCCGTACATGGCCCAAAGCCTACTCAGTCACACTCGGGCGATCAGGGGTTGCGCCTTATTACCCGTGGGTAGCATCATGGAAATTACTGCCCGGTACGTATTCGAGGATCTACCTCCCAGCCTTACGGAGCCGTTGTCATGGGCCACTACAAGTCGAATCTCCGCGACATCGAGTTCAACCTCTTCGAGGTTCTCGGCCGCGACAAGCTGTACGGCACCGGCCCGTTCGCGGAGATGGACATCGAGACCGCCAGGGACATCCTGACGGAGATCACCCGCCTCTCGGAGAACGAGCTGGCGGAGTCCTACGCCGACGCCGACCGCAACCCGCCGGTCTTCGACCCCGAGACCAACACGGCTCCGGTGCCGGACACCTTCAAGAAGAGCTACCAGGCGTTCATGGACGCCGAGTGGTGGCGGCTGGGCATCCCGGAGGAGATCGGCGGCACCACCGCCCCGCGCTCCCTCCTGTGGGGCTTCGCGGAGACGATCCTGGGTTCGAACCCGGCGGTGTGGATGTACTCCTCCGGTCCCGCCTTCGCGGGTGTGCTCTTCGAGGAGGGCACCGAGCAGCAGAAGCACATAGCGAAGATCGCGGTGGACAAGGGCTGGGGCTCCACCATGGTGCTGACCGAGCCCGACGCCGGCTCGGACGTCGGTGCCGGGCGCACCAAGGCGGTCAAGCAGGAGGACGGCTCCTGGCACATCGAGGGCGTGAAGCGCTTCATCACCTCCGGTGAGCACGACATGGCCGACAACATCCTCCACTACGTGCTCGCCCGCCCCGAGGGCCACGGCCCGGGCACCAAGGGCCTGTCGCTCTTCCTCGTCCCGAAGTACGAGTTCGACTTCGAGACCGGCGAGCTGGGCGAGCGCAACGGCGTCTACGCCACCAACGTCGAGCACAAGATGGGCCTCAAGGCGTCCAACACCTGCGAGATGACCTTCGGCGACAAGCACCCCGCCAAGGGCTGGCTCGTCGGCGAGAAGCACGACGGCATCCGCCAGATGTTCATGATCATCGAGTTCGCCCGGATGATGGTCGGCACGAAGGCCATCGCCACCCTCTCCACCGGCTACCTCAACGCGCTGGAGTACGCCAAGGAGCGCGTGCAGGGCCCGGACCTGGCCAACTTCATGGACAAGACCGCGCCCAAGGTCACCATCACCCACCACCCCGACGTCCGCCGCTCGCTGATGACGCAGAAGGCGTACGCGGAGGGCATGCGCGCCCTGGTCCTCTACACCGCCTCCGTCCAGGACGACATCCTGGTCAAGGAGCACGCGGGCGAGGACACCAAGGCGCTGCACGGCCTCAACGACCTGCTCCTGCCGATCGTCAAGGGCTACGGCTCCGAGAAGTCCTACGAACAGCTCGCCCAGTCGCTCCAGACCTTCGGCGGCTCCGGGTACCTCCAGGAGTACCCGATCGAGCAGTACATCCGCGACGCGAAGATCGACACCCTCTACGAGGGCACGACCGCGATCCAGGGCCAGGACTTCTTCTTCCGCAAGATCGTCCGTGACCAGGGCCAGTCCCTGAACGCCCTGGCCGAGGAGATCAAGAAGTTCCTGGCCGCCGAGACCGGCGGCGAGGACCTGGCCGCCGCCCGCGGCGCGCTCGCCAAGGCCGCCGTCGACCTGGAGGCGATCGTCGGCAAGATGATCGCGGACCTCACCGCCACCGGCGAGGACGTCAAGAACATCTACAAGGTGGGCCTGAACACCACCCGCCTGCTGATGGTCTCCGGCGACGTCGTCGTCGGCTACCTGCTGCTCAAGGGCGCGGCCGTGGCGGCCGAGAAGCTGTCCGGCGCCTCCGCCAAGGACAAGGCGTTCTACGAGGGCAAGATCGCGGCGGCGAAGTTCTTCGCCCACACCATCCTGCCGACCGTCTCCGTCGAGCGCGCGCTCGCCGAGACCGTCGACAACTCCCTGATGGAGCTTGACGAGTCGGTGTTCTAATACCGCCTCACCTCCGGCGAAGCGCACGGAGCGAAGGGGCCCGCTCTCCCTCCCCGGGAGAGCGGGCCCCTTGTCCTTATCCTGAGCCCATGAGCCCTGCGCACCGCTTCGACCGCGGCCACACCGACGACCTGATGACCTTCCTCGCCGCCAGCCCCTCCCCGTACCATGCGGTGGCCAACACCGCCGAGCGGCTGGAGAAAGCGGGCTTCCGCCGGATCGAGGAGACCGACGCGTGGGACGCGTCGACCGGCGGCAAGTACGTGACGCGCGGCGGCGCGATCATCGCCTGGTACGTGCCGGAAGGCGCCGACCCCGCCACCCCGTTCCGCGTCATCGGCGCGCACACCGACTCCCCCAACCTGCGGGTCAAGCCGCTGCCCGACACCGGGGCGCACGGCTGGCGGCAGGTGGCCGTCGAGCTCTACGGCGGCACGCTGCTCAACACCTGGCTCGACCGCGACCTCGGCCTCTCCGGCCGGGTCACCCTGCGAGACGGCAGCCACCACCTGGTCAACGTGGACCGCCCGCTGCTGCGCGTTCCGCAGCTGGCCATCCACCTCGACCGCGGGGTCAACGAGGGCCTCAAGCTGGACAAGCAGCGGCACATGACGCCCATCTGGGGCCTGGGCGAGCCGCGCGAGGGCGACCTGATCCGGTTCGTTGCGCAGGAGGCCGGTGTCGCGGCGGAGTACGTCACCGGCTGGGATCTGATGGTCCACAGCGTCGAGGCGCCCGCCTACCTCGGCCGGGACGAGGAGCTGCTCGCCGGGCCGCGCCTGGACAACCTGCTGTCGGTGCACGCCGGAACGGCCGCGCTGACTGCGGCGACCGGCGGGGAGCTGTCGTTCATCCCGGTGCTCGCGGCCTTCGACCACGAGGAGAACGGCAGCCAGTCCGACACCGGTGCCGAGGGCCCGCTGCTCGGCAACGTGCTGGAGCGCTCCGTCTTCGCCCGCGGCGGGACGTACGAGGACAAGGCGCGGGCCCTCGCCGGCACCATCTGCCTCTCCTCCGACACCGGTCACGCCGTGCACCCCAACTACGCGGAGCACCACGAGCCCGGCCACCACCCGATGCCCAACGGCGGCCCGATCCTGAAGATCAACGTCAATCAGCGGTACGCGACCGACGGCAGCGGCCGGGCCGTCTTCGCCGCCGCGTGCGAGCGGGCGGGCGTGCCCTGGCAGCACTTCGTCTCCCACAACGGCATGCCGTGCGGCACGACGATCGGGCCGATCACCGCGGCCCGGCACGGCATCGCCACCGTGGACATCGGCGTCGCGTGCCTGTCCATGCACTCCGCGCGCGAGCTGTGCGGCGCGGACGACCCGTACCTGCTGGCGGCGGCGCTGACCGCCTTCCTGGAGGGCTGAGCGACCATGACGCCTACCCGCGGCACCTTGCGGATCGCCGCCGCGGCGCTCACCGCCGGGGCCGTCCTGGCCCTGGCCGCGTGCGGCGGCGGTGACGGTGACGGCGCTGACGGCGGTGGGAAGAGCACGGCGGCCGGTGCCGGGAGCCGGGCGCCGGGCGGCCCGGACGCCACCACGGAGGACGCCAAGAACGGCGAGAACGGCGGCAAGGACGGCAGTACGGACGAGGTCATGCCCGTGCCGGGTTCGGCCTGCGCCGCCGGAAGCGTGAAGGTCGTCGCCCAGGCCGTCGCGTCACCGGTCAACCACCTGCTGCTGGTGGCCACCAACACGTCCGGCTCGCCGTGCGACGCCTTCGGGTTCCCTTTCCTGCGCTTCGACGCCGACCAGGCCACGGCGAGCGCCGTGGAGGAGAGCCGCCCGAAGGAGACGGTCCGGCTCGCCCCGGGGAAGTCCGCCTACGCGGCGGTGATCACCTCGGCCGCCGACGGCTCGGGCGGTACCGTCCGCAAGGCCGGGAAGCTGTCCGTCGCCTTCCAGGCGAAGGACGGCGAGCGCAGCGTCGGCGCGCAGGCCGCGGTGGCGCTGCCGGGCGGCACGGTGGCCGTGGACGACTCGGCCCGGACCACGTACTGGGTGGGCAGCTCGGCCACCGCGCTCAGGTGGTGAAGGCCCGGCGCTGACGGGGGTGTTGATTGGGCGTTCCGGTCCGGGGTAGGCGATCTGAAGCCAACCGGAACGCCCGATCGAGTGCGGAGGCGGTATCCATGGGCATGGGCTGGTGCATCGGTCTGATCGCGGTGGGAGCGATCCTCACGTTCGCCGTCGACTGGCAGGTGGACGGCATGAACGTCCACCTGGTCGGTCTCATCCTCATGGTGGTCGGCACCATCGGCACCTGCGCCTACGTGAGCGTGTTCAAGCGCCGCCAGGTACAGCCGCCGTCCCCGGCCGCCCCGGTGGTCGAGGAGGACCGCCGCTACATCCGATGACGTGATGACGCCCCGAGGGGCCTGCCGGGCCGCGGACGCGGCCCGGCAGGCCCCTTCTCGCGCCGGTCAGGCGTCCAGGCCCGCCAGGACCAGCGGCAGCCGGTCCGCGCCGCCTTCGGTGACGACCCTGACCGGGACGCCCCAGTCCTGCTGGTGCATGTGGCAGGCGGGGTACTCGTTCTCCGGGTCGTCGTCGCAGGACGCGGCCATGGCCGAGACGTGCAAGACGCCCTCGGTCACTCCGTCCGCCAGGGTCAGTTCGCGGCTGAGGTCCGTGCCCGTGCCCGAGCCCTCCGCGAGGAGCTCCGGCGGGGTGGAGCTGACGAGCAGCCGGGTCGAGGGCCCGTAGCGGGTGTCGAGCTTCTGGCCGGAGGGCGCCTGGAAGACGATGTCCAGCCGCAGCCGCCCGGGGGCGATGTCGGTGGCCGCCCGCCGGGTGCGGTGGGCGACGGACTCGACGCGCACGGCCTCCTCCGGCAGGCGCAGCCGGGTCAGGCGGTGGCGGGCGGACTCGACGACGACGATGTCGTCACCGGCGAGCACGGCGCCGGAGGGCTCCCTGAGGTCGGTCGCGAGCGTGGTGACCTGGCCCGTTGTGGGGTCGTAGCGGCGCAGGGCGTGGTTGTAGGTGTCGCAGACCGCCACGGAGCCGTCGGGGAGGGCGGTGACGCCGAGGGGGTGCTGGAAGAGGGCCTGGGCGGCGTCGCCGTCGCGATGGCCGAAGTCGAAGAGGCCGGTGCCGACGGCGGTGCGGACGGCGAAGCCCTCGCCGTCGCGTTCGACGTAGCGCAGGGCGGACGTCTCGGAGTCGGCGATCCACAGCCGGTCCTCGGTGGCGGCGAGGCCGGAGGGCTGGGCGAACCACGCCTCGGACGCCGGTCCGTCGACCAGCCCCTCGTTCGTCGTGCCGGCGGCGGCCTCGACGGTGCCGGTGGCGGGGTCGTACGTCCACAGCTGGTGCACGCCCGCCATGGCGATCCAGAGCCGGCCGGCGAACCAGGCCACGTCCCAGGGGGAGGAGAGGTCGACCTCGCGGGCGGGGCCGGAGGTGGGGCGGCCCTGCATCCACTGGCGGCCGGTGCCGGCGAGGGTGGTGACGGCGCCGGTGGCGGGGTCGTACGCGCGCAGGGCGTGGTTGACCGTGTCGGCGACGGCGACCGTGCCGTCGGGGAGCAGCGCCAGGCCCTGCGGTTCGCTGAAGCCGTCGGGGCCGAAGCCGCGCTCGCCGGAGCCGACGCGTGCGACGACGCTCTCGCCGTCGGCCGCGAGCTCGACGAGCTGGTGCCGGGTGGAGTCGGAGACGAGGTAGTTGCCGGAGGGCAGCAGCACGGCCTTGCCGGGGAAGCGCAGGTCGGTCGCGACGGGCTCGGGGGCCACGTAGGGCCCGTCGCCGCGCCGCAGGGTGCCCTTGGCGGCGTGCTCGGCCTCCAGCTCCTCGACGAGCTTCTCCAGGGCGTGGGCGTGGCCCTCGCCGGCGTGCTGGGCGACGATGTAGCCCTCGGGGTCGATGACGACGAGCGTGGGCCAGGCGCGGACGGCGTACTGCTTCCAGGTGGCGAGCTCGGGGTCGTCGAGGACGGGGTGGTGGACCCCGTAGCGCTCGACGGCGTCGACGACGGCTTGGTGCTCGGCCTCGTGGACGAACTTGGGCGAGTGCACACCGATGATCACGACGGTGTCGCGGTGCTTCTCCTCCAGCTCCCGCAGCTCGTCCAGGACGTGCAGGCAGTTCACACAGCAAAAGGTCCAAAAATCGAGGATGACAACGCGCCCTCGCAGGTCAGCCAGGGTGAGGGCGGTGTCGCCGGTGTTCAGCCAACCGCCTTTGCCGATCAGTTCGGGGGCGCGGACGCGTGCTCGGGAAGCCATAGTCCATTGGAACATCGGGCCCGGTGCCCGCATTCCGGCGTCCGGAACGTGGGACTCACCTGCCCAGTACGCGGTCCTTCAGGGCGGGGAAGTCCTCGCGGGTGGCGGTGACGCGGGCGGGGTCGAGGTCCACGGTGAGGATCTCCTCGTCGTGGCCGGCTTCGGCGAGGGTTTCGCCCCAGGGGTCGACGGCGATGCTGTGGCCGGCCTGGCGGACGCCCGCGTGGGTGCCGGCGGTGCCGCAGGCCAGGACGTAGGACTGGTTCTCGACCGCGCGGGCCCTGGCGAGCAGGGTCCAGTGCTCGCGGCGCTTGTCGGGCCAGCCGGCGGGGATCACGAGGGTCTGGGCGCCGGCGTCGACCAGGGCCCGGAAGAGCTCGGGGAAGCGCAGGTCGTAGCAGGTCGCGAGGCCGAGGGTGGTCTGCGGCAGGGGCACGGTGACGAGGTCGGTGCCGGCGCTCATCAGGACGGCCTCGCCCTGGTCGAAGCCGAAGCGGTGGATCTTGCGGTAGGTGCGGACGAGGGCGCCGGAGGGAGAGAAGACGAGGGAGGTGTTGAAGAGCGGTCCCTGTGGGTCACGTTCGGCGATCGAGCCGGCGTGCAGCCAGACACCCGCGTCGCGCGCGGCGTCCGCCATGGCTTCGGCGGTGGGGCCTTCCAGGGGTTCGGCGCCCGAGGCGAAGGACTCGTAGGCGAAGGCGCCGACGGTCCACAGTTCGGGCAGTACCACCAGGTCACTGCCGTGCTGTTCGCGTACCAGGCGGGCGGCGCGGGCCCGGCGGGCGGCGACCGTCTCGTCCGGGTCCACCCCGATCTGGATCAAGGAAGCGCGCACAGTACCACCGCTTTCAGCGTCCGAAACCACTGCCGGGTCGGCCATGTGCAGCGTAACTTAACTGCTGAGCATCCAGACAGCACTTGCCCCGCAGCCGAAGCACCCGACGCACGTCCTGGCAGCCAGTCCGCGCACGTACGCACCGCCCGAGGGATTCCGTGACCGTCCACCCCAGCCTTCAGCCCACCATCGACGCCTGGACCCACTCCATCGAAGCGATCCACGAGTTGGTGAAACCACTCGCCGAGAGCGACTGGAACCGGGCCACCGAGTGCCCGGGGTGGTCCGTGCGCGACGTGGTCTCGCATGTCATCGGTGTCGAGAACGAAATGCTGGGCGAGCCACGGCCGATCCATTCGCTGCCGCGCGATCTCTACCACGTGACCGATGAATTCTCCCGGTACATCGAGGTGCAGGTCGACGTGCGGCGCTGCCACACGGCCCTGGAGATGACCTCGGAGCTGGATCTCACGATCATCAGACGGTGCCGGCAATTGCGCAACGAGCACCGCGGCCCGCAGACGCCGATCCGCTGGCCGCTGGGCACGGCCAATGAGCAGTCCCTCGAACGCACGCTGATCAGGCGGACGTTCGACGTGTGGACCCATGAGCAGGACCTGCGGCGGGCGCTCGGCGTGCCGGGCAATCTGGACTCCCCCGCGGCCGCCATCAGCCGTGACTTCCTGCTGGACGCGCTGCCGAAGGTCGTCGCGAAGGACGCGGGCGCGCCACCCGGTGCGGCGGTGGTCTTCGACGTGCACGGTCCGCTGGAGTTCCTGCGCACGGTCCGGGTCAACGAGCAGGGGCGGGGGAAGATCGACAGCAGTGTCTCGCTGGGCCCGACGGTGACGCTGGCGCTGGACTGGGAGACGTACGCCCGGCTGGCGTGCGGCCGGGTGCGGCCGGAGGCGGCGGCGGACCGGATCAAGGTCGAGGGGGATCCGGCGCTCGCGCGGGCGATCCTGCGCGAGTTCGCGATCACGCCGTAGCCGTCACGCCGTAGCCCGGGCGTCCGGCAGGAGGCTTTCCGCGCGCAGTACTTACTGACGGCCGTACCCGTGAGGCAGCGGGTACGGCCGTGTTCGTCGTCAGACCGGTACGTGGACCGTCGCCACCCTCGACGCCACGATCCGCTCGCGTTCGCGGCGGTGGGCGCGGTGGCGCAGGCGGAGGATCTGGGAGAGGCCCAGCGCCTGGAGGACGAAGACGGAGCAGAAGGCGATCCGGTAGTCGTCCCCGGTCGCGTCCAGCAGGAGGCCCACGGCCAGCAGGGTGGCCATCGAGGCGACGAACCCGCCCATGTTGACGATGCCGGAGGCCGTTCCCTGGCGCTCGGGCGGGTTGGCGGGGCGGGCGAAGTCGAAGCCGATCATCGAGGCCGGGCCGCAGGCGCCCAGGACGACGCACTCGGTGACCAGCAGCCACAGGGGGGCGTGGCCGGCGGGCCAGGCGATGACGGCGGCCCACAGCAGGGCCGTGGCCGCGACGGTGCCGAGGGCGAGGGGCAGCCGGGCGGCGTGGTGGCGGCCGATGACCTGGCCGTAGACGAGGCCGACGGCCATGTTCGACAGGACGACGGTGGTCAGGAGCGTCCCGGCGGTCCCGCGGGAGAGCCCTTCCTGTTCGACGAGGAACGGCATCCCCCACAGCAGCAGGAAGACCATGGCCGGGAACTGGGTGGTGAAGTGCACCCACATGCCCAGCCGGGTGCCCGGTTCCCGCCAGGCGTGGACGATCCGGCGGCGGACGAAGCCGGTGGCGGGGTGCGCCTCGGGGGCGGGCTCGTGGCCCTCGGGGTGGTCCTTGAGGAAAAGCAGCAGGAGGACGAGGGCGACGACTCCGGCGGCCGCGCTGCCCGCGAAGGTCTGCGTCCAGCCCGCGCTGTGCAGGAGCCGGGCGAGGACGACCGTGGAGACGAGGTTGCCCGCCATGCCGAACAGGGCGGCGACCTGGGCGATCATCGGCCCGCGGCGGGCGGGGAACCAGCGGGCGCCGAGCCGCAGGACGCTGATGAACGTCATGGCGTCGCCGCAGCCGAGGAGGGCGCGGCTGGCGAGGGCGGTGCCGTAGGTGTGGGACAGGGCGAAGGCGAACTGGCCGGCGGTGAAGAGGACGACGCCGAGGGCGAGCACCTTGCGGGTGCCGTAGCGGTCGACCATCAGGCCGACGGGTATCTGCATGCCGGCGTAGACGAGCAGTTGCAGTATGGAGAACGTGGACAGGGCGGAGGCGCCCACGTGGAAGCGTTCGGCGGCGTCGATGCCGGCCACGCCCAGGCTCGTCCGGAAGACGATGGCGACGAAGTAGACGCCGACGCCCAGGCCCCACACGGCCATGGCCCGGCGGCCGCCGGGCGGGTCGCCGGGGAGGGCGGGCGCGGCCCGGTCCGGCCCCTTCACCGGAGCTCTCCGCTGGCGAGGTGGCGCACCCAGCTCACGTGCTGGTCGATGACCGCGACGGCCGCCGGGGCGTCGCCGGCGCGCAGCGCCTGGAGGATCTCGGTGTGTTCGGCGTGGTTCTTGGCGATCCGGTCGGGGTGGGCGTGCATGACGGCCACGCCCATCCGCAGCTGGCGGTCCCGGAGCTGGTCGTAGAGGCGGGAGAGGATCTGGTTGCCGGCGCTGCGGACGATCTCGGCGTGGAAGGCCCGGTCGCTGACGGAGACCGCGGCGAGGTCGCCGGCGGCGGCCGCGCGGCTCATGTCGTCGAGCAGCTCTTCGAGGCGGGCGATGAGCTGCCGGGAGGCGGGGACGGCCTTGGCGGCGGCGTACTTCTCGACGAGCAGCCGGGTCTCGACGACGTCGGCGATCTCCTGGGCGGAGACGGCGAGGACGAGGGCGCCCTTCTTGGGGTAGAGCTTGATCAGCCCTTCGGCTTCCAGGCGCAGCAGTGCTTCGCGGACGGGGGTGCGGGAGACCCCCACGGCGTCGGCGAGGTCGCCCTCGGTGAGCAGGGTGCCGCCCTCGTAACGGCGGTGCAGCACGCCTTCCTTGATGTGGGTGTAGACGCGTTCGGCCGCGGGGGGCTGTTTGACGGTGAGGGCGGGGACGCTTGGCATGCGCACAGCTTAGATACATCAGGTATGCGTGAGGAGTCCCTGTCCGCGATCCGGACGGAAAGGCACTGGTCAGCTGCCCGGTCAGCTGACTGTTCAGCTGCCGGTGCAGCTGCCGTTCAGGGGGCGCGGGCGGCGGTCCTAGACGCCGGCCCAGCCGTCCATCGGCGTGATGAACACGAACCGGAGGTCCGGGCGCTGTATGGGCAGCAGGACGTGGGTGGTCACCCGGATCTCCGCGTTCCCGTGGTACGGCAGGCGCAGCCGGAAGACGTGGCCGTCGCGGTGTTCGACGACGTCGTGCTCCTGGGCCCATATGCGGCGGCAGTCGGCGTCCGCGTCGAGGATCTCGCGGACGAGCGCGCGCAGTTCGGTGTCGGCCGGCGCGCTGTTGGCGGCGACGCGGAGCATGGCGAGGTAGGTGCGGGCGCAGCTGTCCTCCCAGTCGAGCATCTGCTCGCGGGCCTCGGGGTGGAGCAGGGCCCAGCGCATGAGGTTGGGGGCGGGGCGCAGGACCCAGGGAAACCATTCGCCCATGAGGGAATTCGACGCCACGACATTCCAGCCGCCGTCGGAGAGATAGGCCGGGTAGGAAACCTGCTGTTCGAGCAGGGCTTTCACGCCGTGGGGCAAATCCTTCTGGGCGCCGGCGGGGTCGCCGGGCGGGCGGCGGCCGCAGACCGCGAGGAAGAGGGTGAGGGTCTCGGCTTCGCTCAGCCGGAGCGCTTTCGCGACCCGCAGCAGGAAACTCTCGGAGAAGTCCTGGCGGCGGCCGGCCTCCAGGGCGCGGTACCAGCCCTCGCTCACTCCGGTCAGCCGGGCGGCCTGCGCCTGGGAGAGCCGCCGGCCGGGCCGGGGCTGGGTGTAGCGCAGCTCGGGGACGGTGCGGGCGTCGATGCGGGCCCGCCAGGCGCGGAGCAGGCGGCTGATGGATTCGCCGTCCGCGCGGTCGTCGTCCTCCACGCGGTCGCCGCCGTCCACGCGTCCTCCCAATCCGACACTGCAAGTGTTGGTCAATGTTAAGTAAATTTCGGAGCGTGGGCTATTCCACCGGCTGACCGGCGGAATTCCCTAGGCCGCTCTGCTCGAAGACGGAAGGGCCCGGGCACCGCTCTCTGTCCTCGCTGGAGGGGGGTGAGGAGAGAGACGCCCGGGCCCTTTAGTCCAAAACTGAACTTTTTCGGGGTTCTTTTTCGGCCCCGACTTCCGGCCAGGCGGCCGGTGGCGCCACGGGGGTCGCCACCGGCCGTCTTTCCGTTCAGCCCCAGGTGATCAGGCGCTGCGGGTTCTCCAGGACGGCCGCGGTGTCCGCGAGGACCTTCGAGCCGAGCTCGCCGTCGACCACGCGGTGGTCGAAGGACAGCGCCAGGGTCGTCACCTGCCGCGGCTTGACCTTGCCCTTGTGGACCCACGGCTGGAGCTTGACCGCGCCGAAGGCCAGGATCGCCGACTCGCCCGGGTTGAGGATGGGCGTGCCGGTGTCGACGCCGAAGACGCCCACGTTGGTGATGGTCACCGTGCCGCCGGACATGGCCGCCGGGCCGGTCTTCCCCTCACGGGCGGTGCTGACGAGCTCGCCGAGGGCCGCGGAGAGCTCCGGGAGCGTCTTGGCCCCCGCGTCCTTGATGTTGGGGACGATCAGACCGCGCGGCGTGGCGGCCGCGATGCCCAGGTTGACGTAGTCCTTGCGGACGATCTCCTGGTTGGCCTCGTCCCAGGACGCGTTGACGTCCGGGTTCCGCTTGATCGCGACGAGCAGCGCCTTCGCGACGAGCAGCAGCGGGTTGACGCGCAGGCCGGCCATGTCGGGGTCGGTCTTGAGCTTCTGGACGAGCTTCATCGTGCGGGTCACGTCGACGGTGATGAACTCCGTGACGTGCGGCGCGGTGAAGGCGCTCGCGACCATCGCCTGCGCGGTGGCCTTGCGGACCCCCTTGACCGGGATCCGCGTCTCGCGGGCCGCGAAGCCCTCCGGGGCGCCCTGAGCGGGCCCGGCCGGACTCGGTGCCGCCTCCGCCACGGCACCGGGGGCGGCGACCTGAGCGGATGCGGGGCCGGCGGTGGCCGCCGCGTGCACGTCCTCGCGCGTCACCACGCCGTCCGCGCCGGTCGGGGTGACCGCGGCGAGGTCGATGCCGAGGTCCTTGGCCAGCTTGCGGACGGGCGGCTTGGCGAGCGGCCGGGCGGCGGGCTCGGCGGGGGCCGGCGCCGCGGGGGCGGGGGCCGGCGCGGGCGCCGCACGGCCGTTGAGCTCGGCCTGGACGGCGGCGGCCACCGGGGACTGCGCCCCCGGCTGCGGCTTGCGCGCCCGGCGCTTGGTGGACGAGGGGGCGGCCCCGTAGCCGACGAGGACGGCCTGGCGGCCCGGGGCCTCCGGCTCGGCCGCCGGGGCGGCGGGAACGTCCTCGGGGGCGGGCGCGGCGGCCGGGACCGGCCCGGCGCCCGGCCGGGTGTCCACGGAGATGATCACCTGGCCGACGTCGACGGTCGTGCCCTCGGCGAAGCGCAGCTCGTGCACCACGCCGTCGAAGGGGATCGGCAGCTCCACGGCCGCCTTGGCGGTCTCCACCTCGCAGACCACCTGCCCGTCGGAGACGGTGTCCCCGACGGCCACGTACCACTTGAGGATCTCGGCCTCGGTGAGCCCCTCGCCCACGTCGGGCATCTTGAACTCGCGGAAGCGCTGGTCGTTGGCAGTGCTTGCAGTCATCGTCACGACTCTCCTCGGCCCTCAGTACGCCAGCGCGCGGTCTACGGCGTCGAGCACCCGGTCCAGACCGGGCAGGTACTCGTCCTCGAGCCGGGACGGCGGGTAGGGGGCGTGGTAGCCGCCGACCCGCAGGACCGGCGCCTCCAGGTGGTAGAAGCAGCGTTCGGTGATCCGGGCGGCGATCTCCGAGCCGGTGCCCAGGAAGACCGGGGCCTCGTGCACGACGACCAGCCGGCCGGTCTTCTCCACGGACGCCTGGATCGCGTCGAAGTCGATCGGCGACATCGACCGCAGGTCCAGGACCTCCAGGGACTTGCCCTCCTCCGCGGCCGCCGCGGCGGCCTCCAGACAGGTCTTCACCATCGGCCCGTAGGCGACGAGGGTCAGGTCACCGCCCTCGCGCACCGTGCGGGCGCCGTGCAGCGGCCCGGGGATCGCCTCGGTGTCCAGCTCGGACTTGTCGTGGTAGCGGCGCTTGGGCTCGAAGTAGATGACCGGGTCGTCGCTCTGGATGGCCTGCTGGAGCATCCAGTAGGCGTCCGAGGCGTTCGACGGGGAGACGCACTTGAGGCCCGCCACGTGGGCGAAGAGCGCCTCGGGCGACTCGCTGTGGTGCTCGACGGCGCCGATCGCGCCGCCGTAGGGGATGCGGATGACGACCGGCAGCTTGATCTTGCCGAGCGCGCGGGCGTGCATCTTGGCGAGCTGGGTGACGATCTGGTCGTACGCGGGGAAGACGAACCCGTCGAACTGGATCTCGACGACCGGCCGGTAGCCGCGCAGCGCGAGGCCGATGGCGGTGCCGACGATGCCGGACTCGGCGAGCGGGGTGTCGATGACCCGCTCCTCGCCGAAGTCCTTCTGCAGGCCGTCGGTGACGCGGAAGACGCCGCCGAGCTTGCCGACGTCCTCACCCATGATCAGGACCTTGGGGTCGTTCTCCAGGGCGGTGCGCAGCGAGGCGTTGATCGCCTTGACGATGGAGAGCTTCTCGGCGGCCATCAGTTGCTCTCCTCTGCGAAGGACGCCTGGTATGCGGCGAATTGGGCGCGCTCTTCGTCGACGAGCGCGTGGCCGTCGGCGTAGATGTTCTCGAAGATCGCCATGTTGTCGGGGTCCGGCATGGTGCGGACCGCGTCGCGCACCCGCTTGGCGAGCGCCTCGGACTCGGTCTCCAGGCCGGCGAAGAACGCCTCGTCGGCGTGGCCCTCGCGCTCCAGGTACGTGCGCAGGCGCAGGATCGGGTCCTTGGCCTCCCACAGCTCGCGCTCCTCGTCCCGGCGGTACTTCGTCGGGTCGTCGGAGGTGGTGTGGGCGCCCATGCGGTAGGTGAACGCCTCGATGAGCATCGGGCCCTGGCCGGTGCGGGCGCGCTCCAGCGCGGCCCTGGTCACGGCGAGCACGGCGAGGACGTCGTTGCCGTCGACCCGCACGCCGGGGAAGCCGTAGCCCTGGGCGCGCTGGTACAGCGGGACGCGGGTCTGTCGCTCGGTGGGCTCGGAGATGGCCCACTGGTTGTTCTGGCAGAAGAAGACGACGGGGGCGTTGTAGACGGCCGAGAAGGTGAACGCCTCGGCGACGTCGCCCTGGCTGGACGCGCCGTCGCCGAAGTAGGCGATGACGGCGGAGTCGGCGCCGTCCTTGGCCACCCCCATGGCGTAACCGGTCGCGTGCAGCGCCTGCGAGCCGATGACGATCGTGTAGAGGTGGAAGTTGTTCTCGTTGGGGTCCCAGCCGCCGTGGTTGACGCCGCGGAACATGCCCAGCAGGTTGGTGGGGTCGACCCCGCGGCACCAGGCGACGCCGTGCTCGCGGTAGGTCGGGAAGACGTAGTCGTCGGGGCGCGTCGCCCGGCCGGAGCCGATCTGCGCGGCCTCCTGGCCCAGGAGCGAGGCCCACAGGCCCAGTTCGCCCTGGCGCTGCAGGGTGGTGGCCTCCGCGTCGAACTTGCGGGTCAGCACCATGTCCCGGTACAGGCCGCGCAGTTCCTCGGACGACAGGTCGATGGAGTAGTCGGGGTGCTCGACCCGCTCGCCCTCCGGGGTCAGCAGCTGTACGAGCTCGGGCTCGCCCACGGCGGCGTCCTTCTTGGCGCCCGCCCGCTTGCTGCTGCCACGGCGCGGCTTGCGCGCGGCAGTGCTGTCCACAGTCACGTGTGCTCCTCCGTCTGTCCGGCCCCCGGGGTCGCCGGTGGCCGGAGGGGGTCCCCCCGCCGTGAGACAGGGGAAGGCCCGCTCGATCCCCGACGGCACACGGGGTGGGTGTGCCGAGGCCGGAAACCGGGCGTGACAGGTTGCCCCGGCGAATGGCCTGCAATAAGCACGTTACCCAGAAGGCCGCATTACTGCGAAACCCCTACTGACCTGCGATTTTGCTTGGATTTCCAAGTAAATCGAGAAAGCGGGGCAACGCTCCAGGTCACGTCCTTGTGAGCACGGCCGTACGGGCCGCCGGAACGTCCGCACGTTATCCCGGAGAACAAGAGCAGGGGAAGAGTTGGTGTGTGAGACTGGCACCGTGTCCGAACAACGAAAAATCACGGTATTTCTACTTGACGACCACGAGGTCGTCCGGCGCGGCGTCCACGAGATGCTCTCCGTGGAGGAGGACATCGAGGTCGTCGGGGAGGCCGGTACGGCCGCGGACGCCTTGGTGCGCATTCCCGCCACCCGGCCCGATGTCGCTGTTCTGGACGTTCGCCTTCCGGATGGCAGCGGTGTCGAAGTATGCCGGGAAATCCGCTCGCAGGACGAGAACATCAAATGCTTGATGCTCACCTCCTTCGCGGACGACGAGGCACTCTTCGACGCGATCGTGGCCGGCGCGTCCGGTTACGTTCTGAAAGCGATCCGTGGCAATGAGCTCCTCTCGGCCGTGCGGGACGTTGCGGCTGGGAAATCCCTCCTCGACCCGGTGGCGACCGCCCGGGTGCTGGAGCGGCTGCGCGACGGCAAGGACCCCAAGGGCGACGACCGGCTCGCGAGCCTGACCGACCAGGAGCGCCGGATCCTCGACCTGATCGGCGAGGGCATGACCAACCGGGCCATCGGCGAACGGCTGCACCTGGCCGAGAAGACCATCAAGAACTACGTCTCCAGCCTGCTCTCCAAGCTGGGCATGGAGCGCCGCTCCCAGGCCGCCGCGTACGTGGCCCGGCTCCAGGCGGAGAAGCGCTGAGCCGCCCCGGCGGCCGCCCGGCGCACCCGGCCGGCGCGCGGCGGACCGGCGGCGCCCGGGAACACCCGGGAAACGCCCATTCGGGACCAACGTCCCGAGGGACAGGGCCAGGTGCCCCTACGGCCCCATGCGCCACAGAAGGCAGCATGGTGCCCATGCTCTCCGCGCCCTCGGGGCCCTCCGACGGATACGACCGCTACCGCGCGCTCGAACTGCTCAGCCGCACGCCCTACGGCAGGGTCTCGGTGAGCATGCGCGCGCTGCCGTTCGTCACCGTCGCCCGGCACATCGTCGCCGACGGCCACGTCCTGCTCCGGCTGCACGGCGGCTTCGGCTACGCCCCGGCCTGCGACGGCAACGTCGTCGCCTACGGCGCCGACAACCTCAGCGACCGCCGCGAGGGCGACGAGGACGTCTGGACCGTGCAATTCGTCGGCACCGCCCGGCTCTTCGCCCCCGGCCCCGCCGAGATCGACCGCTTCGGCCGGCCGCCCCGCACCGCGGACGATGCGCCCTTCGATCCCGAATACCTGTGCATCGAACCGCAGTTCATCACCGTGCATCGCCTCGAAGGGGTCCCCGCGCGACAGGTCGCCCACTCGCTGTGAACTAACATTTGGAGCGTGCCGCGCTCACTTGTCTCCCCTCCGGTCGTCTCCCCCGGGCCCGACAGCCGCACGCTGCACACCCTCCTGCGCCGCTACGGCCACACCGGTGAACCGCTGGCCTGCGTGCCGCTGACCGAGGGCCTCCTCAACCGCGGCTACCGCCTCACCACCACCCGCGGGCGCTTCTTCCTCAAGCACCACCTCGACGGCGATCACGCCGCCATCGCCCGCCGGCACGGCGTCACCCTGCGGCTCGCGGCCCTCGGCCTGCCCGTCGCCCCGCCCGTCGCCGACGAGGAGGGCTCCACGGTCACCGTCCTCGACGGCCGCTGCTACGCCCTGCACCCGTGGGTCGAGGGCCGCCACCGCGGCGGCGGCGAGCTGACCCGCGCGCAGTCCCGCCGCCTCGGCACGCTGCTGGGCCGGGTGCACACCTGCCTGGAGACGATCTGCCGGGAGGAGACCCGGGGCGGGGCCTGGGAGGGCCGTGAGGGGCCCTGGACGGGCCCAGGAGGGGCCGGACCGGCCGGGCAGGGACCGGACGCCTCGGCGGACCCGCAGGACACGTACGCGCTCATCGAGGAGCTTCTCGCGCTCGTGCGGCGCAGACCGAGGGATTCCTTCGACGAGCTGGCCGAGCACCGCCTGATCGAGCGCCGCGCCCTGCTGGAACGGCACGCCCACCGGCGGCCGGGCGCCGCGCCGGCCCGCGGCTGGGTGCACGGCGACTTCCACCCGCTGAACCTGCTCTACCGGGGCGGCGAGCCCGCCGCGATCGTCGACTGGGACCGGCTCGGCGTCCAGCCGCGTGCCGAGGAGGCCGTCCGGGCGGCGGTGATCTTCTTCCTGCGGCCCGACGGCACGCTGGACCTGGCGAAAATACGCTCCTACGCGCGCGCGTACCGGCGGGCGAGCGGCGCGGGCCCGGCGGAGCTGGCGGCGGCCGTCCACCGGGTGTGGTGGGAGCGGCTGAACGACTTCTGGATGCTCAGCTGGCGCTACCAGCTGGGAGACCACCGCGCCGATCCCGGTTTCCCGGCGTCGGCGGCGCTGTCGGTGTGGTGGACGCGCGCGTACGAGGCCGTACGCGACGCGTTCACGGACTGAGGGCGGCCGGGGCCGCCCCGGTCTCAGCCGCCGGCGCCCTGGACGACGCCCTGGGCGGCGCCGGTGCCCGCGCTGGTGCCGGTACCGCCCTGACCGCCGCCCGCACCGCCCGGGTCCGGGGATACGGGCGGCTTGTTGTCACCGGAGGGCGGAGGGGACTCGACGGGCGGTGTCGGCTTGCCCGACGTACCGGTCGACGCGTCGGGGGTCGGCTTGCCCGAGTGGTGGCCGCCGCCGGTGCTCGTCTGGGTGTCGTCCGACTCGTCGTCCCTGTCGGGCGTCCGGTCGTTCCAGTCGGTGCCGCCCACGGCACCGCCGTCGTTCCGCGAAGGCGACGGGCTGTGCTTGCCGGGGCTCTCCTTGGCGGATGGGGAGGCCGACTGGGAGACGGAGGACTTGGGCTTCGTCGGCTGCTCCGTCCTGCCCTCCGACTTGCCGTTGAGCTTCATCGCGAAGACCACACCGGCCGCCACCACGATCACCGCGAGCGCGGCGAGCAGCACCATCTTGCCCTTGCCGCCGCCACCGGAACCGCCGCGGCCGCCGTTGTACCCGTCGTAGCCACCGTCGTCCCCGCCGTTGCGGGAGGGGATGAGCGGCTGCTGCGAGGTGTCGCCGTGCGGCGGGTGCTGCATGGCGGTGGTGCCGCCCATGCCGAGCGCCTGGGTGGAGGCGGTGGCGTGCGCGACCGGGCCGGTGTCCCAGCCACCGGTGTGGCCGGCGCCGTCGTTCAGCATCTGGAGCGCGTACTGGACCAACCCGCGCATCTCCTCCGCGCTCTGGAACCGGTCGTCCGGGTCCTTGGCGAGGGAGCGCATGACGAGCCCGTCCAGCTCCGGCGGCAGGCTGGGCAGGACCTGCGACGGCGGGATCGGATTGTCCTGAACGTGCTGGTAGACCACCGAGAGCGGGGTCTCGCCGGTGAACGGCGGGCGCAGCGCGAGAAGTTCGTAGAGGAGGCAGCCGGTGGCGTAGAGGTCCGAGCGGGCGTCGACCGTCTTGCCGAGCGCCTGCTCGGGCGAGAGGTACTGCGGCGTGCCCATGACCATGCCGGTCTGGGTCATCGTGGAGGCCGCGCCGTGCAGGGCGCGGGCGATGCCGAAGTCCATGACCTTGACCGCGCCGGTGTGCGTGATGATCACGTTGGCGGGCTTGATGTCACGGTGCACGATGCCGTGCTGGTGGCTGTAGGCCAGCGCTTCCAGCACGCCCGAGACGATGAGCAGGCCCTGCTCCGGCGGGGGTGCCTCGGAGTTGAGCAACAGCTCCCGAATGGTGCGGCCTTCAACCAACTCCATGACGATGTACGGCACGACGTTGCGGCCGACGGTGTCCTCGCCGGAGTCGTACACCGCGACGACCGCGTGGTGGTTGAGCCCGGCGACCGACTGTGCCTCGCGGGTGAAGCGCGCCTTGGAGACGGGGTCCTCGGCGAGGTCGGCGCGGAGCAGCTTCACCGCGACCGTGCGGCCGAGGCGTACGTCCTCGGCGGCGAACACCTCGGCCATGCCGCCCCGGCCGAGCCGGTGGGTGAGGCGGTAGCGGCCGTCGCCGACGAGGCCGTTGTTACCCCACATTTCAGGCACATCGGGCATACCGCCCCCGTTGGCGTCAGGGTCGGATGGACCCTGGGCGCTCTGCGTCTGTGCCATCAGTCCTCGCCGTCGTGTCTGGCCGCTGCGCGTGGGAGGCGCTGCGCGGGGAAAACGGTCTTCCGCTAAGGCACGCTACAGGCTCCGCGCCGCACACCGGTCCCGGATGGACGCGCTATCAAACCTGTACGAGCCTGAGCAAGGCAAATCTCGTGACGGCTTGTCGCGCATCCCGTCACGGAACGGGCACGCGGCTTGACGTGCCCGTTGCCTCGGGCAGACTTGGCCGAGATATATCGATGATCCGGCCGGGGCCGGACCCGTACGCCGAGCAGTGCGCCCAAGGGGGAAGCAGAACAATGAGCCAGGACGGCGCACAAGGCCGCTACACGGGCCGGTCTGTCGGAGGTGGCCGGTATCAGCTGCGCGACCTCCTCGGCGAGGGCGGCATGGCCTCCGTGCACCTGGCGTACGACTCGGTCCTGGACCGCCAGGTGGCCATCAAGACCCTGCACACCGAGCTCGGGCGCGAGGCGTCCTTCCGCGAGCGGTTCCGCCGCGAGGCCCAGGCCGTCGCCAAGCTCACACACACCAACATCGTCTCGGTATTCGATACGGGCGAGGACGACCTCGACGGGTCGACCATGCCGTACATCGTCATGGAGTACGTGGAGGGGCAGCCGCTGCGCTCCGTCCTCGACGCGGACGTCCGGCAGTACGGCGCGATGCCGACCGAGAAGGCGCTGAAGATCACCGCCGATGTGCTGGCCGCCCTGGAGGTCAGCCACGAGATGGGTCTGGTCCACCGGGACATCAAGCCGGGCAACGTGATGATGACCAAGCGCAACGTGGTCAAGGTCATGGACTTCGGCATCGCCCGCGCCATGCAGTCCGGTGTCACCTCGATGACGCAGACCGGCATGGTCGTCGGCACCCCGCAGTACCTCTCGCCCGAGCAGGCGCTGGGGCGCGGCGTCGACGCCCGTTCCGACCTGTATTCGGTCGGCATCATGCTCTTCGAGCTGCTGACCGGGCGGCTGCCCTTCGACGCGGACTCCCCGCTGGCCATCGCCTACGCGCACGTCCAGGAGGAGCCGGTCGCGCCGTCGACGATCAACCGGTCGATCCCGCCGGCCGTTGACGCGCTGGTGGCCCGCGCGCTGAAGAAGAACCCGAACGAGCGCTTCCCGAGCGCCGAGTCCATGCGCGACGAGTGCGCGCGCGTGCTGGGCACGGCGCAGGCGGCGGCCTCGCCGATCATCATCGCCGGCGGGCCCCCGGCGCGCAGCGGCGCCGGCGTGGGTTCCGCGGTCTTCCCGCCCGTCGACCAGCAGGCACCGGCGCCGGGCCCGCAGAGCGTCCAGACGCCGTACCAGCCGCCGCAGCAGAGCCCGTACGGCGCGTACGGGCCCTCCACGCCGCCGCCGGTCAACCAGGGCTACCAGACCCCCGCCCAGCCCTTCCAGGGCGGGCAGGGCGGCCTGCACACCCCTCCGCCGTACACGATCAACCCGGCCCAGAGTCCGGCGCCGGCGCCCGGCGGCGGCAAGAACAACAAGCCGGTGCTGATCGGCTCGGCGGCCGTGGCCGTCCTCGCGGTCATCGGCGTGATCGCGGCGATCGCCCTGAACGGCGGCAAGGGCGAAGAGAAGGGCAACGTGGCCGACGGCCCGTCGTCCTCGGCGTCGGCTCCTCCGGCGGGCACCGGCGGCAACCTGTCCGGTGGTGCCACGGGCGGTGCGAACGGCACGCAGTCCAAGCACAAGGACGGCGACAAGTCGAAGACCATCGACAAGAAGAAGTGCACGGACGCCTACGAGTACTACAGCGACAAGTCGAAGAAGTCGGCGCCCAACTTCGCCTACCTCCACGTGGACTCGGTGAAGGCGTGCCTCCAGGCGGCCGGCTGGAAGTACCGCATCGACAACCAGAACGAGAACGTCTGGGGCCAGGGCACCGTGCTCAGCCAGACCCCGAAGTACGGCGATCCGTTCGACCCCAAGTCGTCGTCCGACCAGTTCGTGCTGACCGTCTCGACGGGTGACCCCGCGTCGTAGCTCCCGGCGCCCGCTGACACGCCGGTGCCCGGTACCTCCTTGCGGAGGTACCGGGCACCGGCGTGTCACGGTCAGCGGCTGACCGATTTTCGATTTCCGGGCGCGCCTACAGGTAGGGGCCCGAGCGGGCTCCGCCGTGCTGGGGGCCTTCGCCGTCGTCCTCACCGAGGACGCCCGGCGGGAGTGCCCTGCGCATCTGCTCCAACTGCGCCCGCGCCGCCATCTGCTGGGCGAACAGCGCGGTCTGGATGCCGTGGAACAACCCCTCCAGCCAGCCGACCAACTGCGCCTGCGCGATGCGCAGCTCGGCCTCGGTGGGGATCGTCTCGTCGGTGAAGGGGAGCGACAGGCGCTCCAGCTCCTCCACCAGCTCGGGGGCGAGGCCGTCCTCCAGCTCCTTGACGGAGCTGTGGTGAATCTCCTTGAGCCGGACCCTGCTCGCCTCGTCCAGAGGAGCGGCCCGGACTTCCTCCAGCAGTTGCTTGATCATGCTGCCGATGCGCATGACCTTGGCGGGCTGTTCGACCATCTCCGTCACCGGGACCTCGCGCGACTCGTCGTCGCCCTCCCCGCCGCCGGGGCTGGCGTTGCCGAGAGCCATGCCGTCCGGGCCTACGACCAGGACGTGCGGGCTCTCCTGCGACCGTTCATTCCTCGGCATATCCATGCCGCCATTCTCTCGCACAGGTGATTTCCCCCTGTTGATGCCCCCGCACACGCCTGATCCACCGTGCCAGGCGCTCCGTCGCGCGCCCCCTGTTCACCTCGCGCGCCGTAGCCGCAGGGCGAAGAAACCGAGTCCCAGTCCGGTGAGGGCCAGGCCCGTGCCCAGGGGCAGGACGCGCAGGACCCGGTCCCCGTAGCCCGTGGCGCGGGCGCGGTGGCCGCTGTCGCGGGTGGAGGCCGGGTCGGGTTCGTAGTGGCCCGTGAGGGGGTCCCGCGGCAGCTCCGGTTCCGGCCGGCCGGGCGTGTCGGGCGGCCCGGGCGCGTCGGCGTCGGCGGGGTTGCCGTCGTGGGTGCCGTCGGCGTTGCGGGCCCCGGGCGGCGAGGGGGCGGCGGCGGACGGGTCCGTGGTCCGTCCCGGGTGGGTGCGGCCCGCGCCCGCGTCGTTCCCGGCGAGCCGGGCGCCGTCCGGGGGCGCCGGGGAGGCCAGGAGCGGGGCGGGGGCCGGCGACCCCTCGCGGACGAGGCCGGTGGCGGAGGGGGACGCGGCGGGGGATATGCCGGCCGACGGGCGGGCGGGCGGCGGGTTCGGGAGCTCCGGGCCCCGGGTGACGGGTGCGATCAGGACGGCCGCCGCCACCAGGGGCGCCGCCAGGGACATCACCCGCGCTCCACCGCTCACGCCGCCGCCCTTCGCACGAGCCGCCGCCCCGCCAACACCCCCACCGTCACACGGGCCCCGGGAGGGGGCGCGTGCGGGCGGCCGTTCGGGTGACGGGGCGGCGCCCCCAGGGGGGTCAGGCCGTCAGCAGCACCTTGCCGACGTGCGCGCTCTCCTCCAGGACCCGGTGCGCGGCCGCCGCGTCCCGCAGGGGCATCGTCCGGTCGACAACCGCGCGGACCCGGCCCCCGGCGATCAGCGGCCAGACGTGCTCCCGCACCGCCGCCACGATCGCCGCCTTCTCCGCGAGCGGCCGGCCCCGCAGCGACGTCGCCATCACGGCGGCCCGCTTGGTGAGCAGCTTGCCCAGGTCCAGCTCGCCCTTGCGGCCGCCCTGCAGGCCGATGATCGCCAGCCGTCCGTTGACGGCGAGGGCGTCGACGTTGCGCTCCAGGTACTTCGCGCCGACGATGTCCAGGATGACGTCGGCGCCGACACCGCCCGTCACCTTGCGCAGCTCCTCCACGAAATCCTGTTCGCGGTAGTCGATGAGGATGTCCGCGCCCAGCTCACGGCAGCGCTCCAGCTTGTCCCGGCTGCCGGCCGTCACCGCCACCCGGGCGCCGACGGCCTTCGCCAGCTGCACGGCCATCGTGCCGATGCCGCTGCCGCCGCCGTGCACGAGGAGCGTCTCGCCGGGGCGCAGGTGGGCGACCATGAAGACGTTCGACCAGACGGTCGCGGTGACCTCGGGCAGCGCGGCGGCGGTGACGACGTCCAGCCCGTCGGGCACGGGCAGCAACTGTCCGGCCGGGACGCAGACTTTCTCCGCGTACCCGCCGCCCGCCAGCAGGGCGCACACCTCGTCGCCGACCGCCCAGCCGCTCACACCGGGGCCGAGCGCCGCGATCCGGCCGGAGCACTCCAGGCCGGGGTAGGGGGGCGCGCCGGGCGGCGGGTCGTAGAATCCCTGGCGCTGCATCAGGTCGGCGCGGTTGACGGCGCTGGCCACGACCTCGACCAGGACCTCCCCCTCGCCGGGTACGGGGTCGGGGACCTCGGCCCACACCAGGGCGTCCGGTCCGCCGGGTTCGGGAATGGTGATCGCATGCATGCCCGCGAGGCTACTCCCGGCGGCCCCGCACCATCTTGGAACATGGAGCCCATGGCTACCCGCAAAATGACCAGCCGTTCGCTGCTGCGCTCGCTCTGGCGCCGCACCCGGAGCGAGGCCGACGAGGACACGGAGGCGGGGCGCGCCATCGTCATGCCCGTCCAGCACGTGGCGGCACCCCTGCGGCAGGTGACGCGCCGGCTGGTCATGGCACTGGCGGTGCTCGGGGTCACCACGCTGCTCGTCTACCTCGACCGCGCGGGGTACAACGACAACTCCGACGGCCGGGTCGACTTCCTCGATTCCGCGTACTACGCGACCGTCACCCTCTCCACGACCGGCTACGGCGACATCACGCCCGTGAGCGACGGGGCGCGGCTGACGAATATCTTCGTGGTCACGCCACTGCGCGTGTTGTTCCTGATCATTCTGGTCGGTACCACCCTGGAAGTGCTGACCGAACGGACGCGCCAGCAAGTGCGCATCCACCGCTGGAGGTCCCGGATGCGAGATCACACCGTCGTCGTCGGCTACGGCACCAAGGGTCGCCACGCGATCGAGACGCTGATCGGGCAGGGAAAGCCCAAGGACAAGATCGTGGTGGTCGACCCGCAGAAGAAGGTCGTGGACGCGGCGGCCGGTGACGGCCTCGTCGCCGTCCTGGGCGACGGCACCCGCTCCGACACGCTGCTGCGCGCCGAACTTCAGCGGGCCACCCAGGTCGTCATCTGCACCGAGCGGGACGACACCGCGGCCCTGGTCACCCTCACGGCCCGGCAGATCAACAAGCACGCCACGATCGTCGTCGCCGTGCGGGAGGACGAGAACGTGCCGCTGCTGCGGCAGAGCGGCGCCAACACGGTGGTGACCAGCTCCAGCTCGGCGGGGCGGCTGCTCGGCATGTCGATGATGAGCCCGAACGTCGGCACGGTGCTGGAGGACCTGCTGACGTACGGCAACGGCCTGGACGTCGTCGAACGGCCCGTCACCAAGCGCGAGGCCGGGCACGGGCCGCGCGACTGCGAGGACCTGGTGGTGGCGGTGGTGCGCGGCCACCGGCTGCTGCACTTCACCGACGCGGACGCGGCGAAACTTCAGCCGACGGACCGGGTCATCACCATCAAGAAGGCCGCGGTGCCGGCGGGGGACTGACGGCCTCGCTAGGGCGTGTCTTACGCCGACCCGGCCCAGGGGAGTTCCAGGAGGTCCACCGCCGCGCCCTGCGGGGCACCGCCCGGTGGGATGACGGCCAGCGCGTCGGCCGCGGCGACCCCCCGCAGCATCGCCGGGCCGTGGAAGCGGAGCGGCTGGGCCCGTTCGCTGTGCCGGTGGACGACGGGGACCAGCCGGGTGTCGGCCGGGTGCCCCTGGACCGCCTCGGTGAGGACGGCCCGGTAGGGGGCCGGGGCGGGGCGCCCGGCGAGTGTCCGCAGCAGGGGCTCGGCGAGCGTCAGCAGACCGGAGACGGCCGCGAGGGGGTTGCCCGGCAGGCCGACGAGATGCCGGCCGGGTGCGAGCCGGGCGAGCAGCATCGGGTGACCGGGGCGCACCGCCACCCCGTCGACGAGCAGCTCGGCGCCCAGGCGTCGCAGGGTGGGGTGGACGTGGTCGACCGGGCCCGCCGCGGTGCCTCCGGTGGTGATCACGACATCGGCGTCCGACGCGGTCAGGGCCGCGTACAGCGCGTCGGCGTCGTCGCCGAGCCGCCGGACCGCGATCACCTCGGTGCCGAGCGCGGACAGCCAGGGGCCGAGCATGGGGCCGAGCGCGTCCCGGATGCGGCCGCCGTGCGGCAGGCCCTCGCGCAGCAGTTCGTCGCCGAGGACGAGGACGTCGACGCGGGGCCGGCGCGTCACGCTCAGCTCGTCGTATCCCGCGGCGGCGGCCAGCCCGAGCAGGGCGGGGGTGACGGGGGTGCCCTCCGGCACCAGGAGATCACCGCGGCGGCACTCCTGGCCGCGGGGGCGGATGTCCTGGCCGTGGGTGACGTGCCGGGTCGCGTAGAGCTCGCCCTGCTCCGTCACCTCGCCGTGCTCGCTGCGCACGACACCGGTGACGCCGGGCGGCACACGGGCACCGGTGGCGATGCGGACGGCGTGGCCGTCGCGGACGGGCGAGGTCTCCGTGTGCTCGTCCCCCGCGAGGACGCCCCCGCCGTCCCGAGGCAGCCGCCAGGGCCCGGGCCCGGCGACCGCCCAGCCGTCCATGGCCGAGGTGTCGAACGACGGCAGATCGGTGAGCGCGGCCAGCGGCGCGGCGAGAACGTGCCCGAGAGCACCGTCGAGGGACCGCACGACGGCCGGCAGCCGCTCACCGGCACCCGAGGCGGCGCCACAGGCACCGGGCCACGGGGTGGCGGCGTGCCGCGGGGGCTGGGGGGCGGGATCGGCGGCGGGGGTGCCGCCGGGAGGCCCGGCTTCCTGCCGGGGGGCGGCACGCTCGGGGGAGACGTCGGCCGCACTGCTGCCGGCGAAGAGGAAGTCGTATCCGGGAGGTGCGGGGGCGGGGCCAGGGCCGGGGCCGGGTTCCTCGGGGGTTTCGCGGCAGGCCGACGCGGGCTGCGAGGAGGTGGGAGCGCCGTCTGCGAAGTCGGCGAGCAGGAAGTCGTAGGCGGGGAGCTGGGGGGCGGCCTTTCGCTCCAACGCGGGCACGTGCGGAGGTTCGGCGGACATGTCGGCGGAGGACGCCTGAGCCTCCGGCGGGACGGGTGTCTCGTCGACGAACAGGAAGTCATACCCGGCGTCCTGGGAAGCGACCTCCCGCCCCGACGCGGGCACGTGCGGCTTGCCGGAGAGACCGTCCGCGGAGAACGGCTCAGCCTCCGACCCGCCCGCTCCGGGCCCGCCCGGGGGTGCCTCGCCGGAGGCGGCCTCACACCGCGGCCGGTCCCGGGTGTCGTCGGCGAACAGGAAGTCGTACCCGGCGTCGTGAGCGCCGGCGTTCCCGCCGGCGGGCGTCCCCAGGCCGCCGGAGAGTTCCTCTCCGGCGGAGGCCCGGCGATCCGCGCGTGACCGCCGGTCCTCCGCCAGCAGTGCCAGCGCCTCCGCGGCGGCGCGGTCGAGCGCGGAGTCGGCGTTCCGGTCCGTCATGGCGACTCTTCGGCCTTCGCCACAGCCGCCCCGTCGGCCTCGGCGGCGTCGGCGGCCTCCGCCGCCCACCGTTCGGCCAGCGCCACCGCCTTGCGGGTCGCTTCGGCGACGGCCTCGGGGCCCCCGCCCCGCTGGGCCGCCGCGTAGCCCACGAGGAAGGTCGTCAGGGGCGCGGCCGGGCGGGCCACCCCGTGCGCGGCGTCACGCGCGAGGTCCAGGAGGGCGGTCGTGTCGACATCGAGCTCGATGCCGAGTTCGGCCTTGGCAGCGGTGATCCATTCATCCAGCACGGACCCATCGTCCCTGATGCGCGCGCGGGCCGCGGCGATGTCCTCCCAGGTGTCGCAGTCGAAGGACGCGGTGGGGTGGGGAAGGCGGGTGAGCGCCAGCTCGGCCGTGAGGAGGCGCAGGGGCAGCCCGAACAGGGAGCCGTGCTCGGCGGCGAGCAGGGCCAGTTCGCGGACGAGGGGCTCGGTGCGGTAGACGGCGATCAGCGGGTGGTCGTGGCCGTCGGGGTCGCAGAGCAGCACGGCCTCCACCTCCGGCCCGCCGTCCACGAGGGCGGTGCGCAGTGCCCGTACGGTCTCCGGCCGCAGGAAGGGCAGGTCGGCGGAGAGGACGAGCGTGGTGGCGGCGGCCGTGTGCTTCAGCCCGGCGGCGAGGGCGGCGAGCGGGCCGCCGCCGGGCTGCTGCTCGCGCGTCCACCGCACGGCGCGGGCGGTGGGCCGGCGGGGGCCCACGACGACGGTGTCACCGGCGTCCGCGCAGGCGCCGAGGACGCGGTCGAGGAGGGTGCGCCCGCCCACGCGCACGGCGGGCTTGTCGGCACCGCCCAGCCTGCGGGCGGCGCCTCCGGCGAGCACTACGGCGTCGTAACCAGTCATCCGTCGAGTATGGCCCCGCCCCCGCCCGGCGCGGCCGCGGTGGCTCAGAGCGACCGCAGGAGCACCGCCGGACGCTCGACGCAGTCGGCCACGTACCGCAGGAAGCCCCCCGCGGTGCCGCCGTCGCAGACGCGGTGGTCGAAGGTGAACGACAGCTGCACGACCTGTCGCACCGCCAACTCCCCGTCGACGACCCATGGCTTCGGTGCTATCCGGCCCACTCCGAGCATCGCGGCCTCGGGGTGGTTGAGGATGGGCGTGGAGCCGTCGACGCCGAACACCCCGTAGTTGTTCAGGGTGAACGTGCCGCCGGTCAGCTCCGCCGGGGCCAGGGAGCCGGTGCGCGCGGCCTCGGTGAGCCGGCCGATCTCTTCGGACAGCTCGGCCGCGTTGCGCAGGTGGGCGTCCCGGACGACGGGGACGACGAGCCCGCGGTCGGTCTGCGCGGCGAACCCCAGGTGCACCCCGGACAGGCGCACGATCTCCCGGGCTTCGGTGTCCACGGTGGCGTTGAGCTCGGGGTATTCGGCCAGGGCCGCTGTGCAGATCCGGGCCAGGACGGCGAGGAGCGACACCTTGGGGTCCCCGGCGGCGTTCATCGCCCGGCGGGCGGCCAGCAGCTCCGTGGCGTCGGCGTCGACCCAGCAGGTCGCGTCCGGGATCTCCCGGCGGCTCCTGCTCAGCTTCTCCGCGACCGCGCCCCGCACGCCGCGCAGCGGTATGCGCCGGGCCGCCCCGGCGTCCTGAAGGCCGCCGCGCCCCGGGGCGGGCTCCGCCGCGCGGTGCTCGGCGGGGGCGGTGGCCCGCTCGACGTCGGCCCGGGTGATCAGCCCGTCCGGGCCGCTGCCGCGTACCTCGGCGAGGTCGAGCCCGCGCTCGCGGGCGAGCCTGCGGACGAGGGGGGAGATCACCGCCCTGGTGGCGGGGTCTGGAACGGGGGCGGGGGCGGGCGGTGGGACCGCGGGGCCGCCGGCGGGGGTGCGGATCCGCCGGCGCCGGGCGGCGGGGGCCTGGGTGCCGTAGCCGACCAGGACGTTCCCCGAGCCTTCCGCGCCGCGGCCTTCAGGGGCCCCCGAGGTGCTGTCCTTCGCGTGCGGGGCGGCGGCGCCCGCCGGCAGCGGCTCGCCGACCGCGACGGTCAGCAGCGGCGCCCCCACGGGCAGCTCCGATCCTTCCTCCCCGAAGCGGGCCGTCACCACGCCCCCGTAGGGGCAGGGCACTTCGACCATGGCCTTGGCCGTCTCGACCTCCACGACCGGCTGGTCGACGACGACCACGTCACCGACCTTCACCAGCCAGCGGACGACCTCGGCCTCGGTGAGTCCTTCGCCCAGGTCGGGCAGGGTGAATTCCCGTACCTCGGCCATCAGCGCACTCCGTTCCGGGCGTCCGGGGACGTCCATTCCGACTCCCACTGGAGCCGGGCGACCGCATCCAGCACCCGGTCGACGCCGGGCAGATGGTGCTGTTCGAGCATCGGCGGCGGGTAGGGGATGTCGAAGCCGGCGACCCGCAGGACCGGCGCCTCCAGGTGGTGGAAGCACCGCTCGGTGATCCGGGCCGCGATCTCGCCGCCCGGGCCGCCGAAGCCGGTCGACTCGTGGACGACGACAGCCCGGCCGGTACGCCGCACGGACGCGCAGACGGTCTCCTCGTCGAAGGGCACGAGCGATCTGAGGTCGACGACTTCGAGATCCCAGCCCTCCGCGGTGGCCGCCTCGGCGGCCTCCATGCAGACGGGCAGGGACGGCCCGTAGGTGATGAGCGTCGCGGACGTGCCCGCCCGGCGGACCACGGCGTTGCCTATGCCCGGTACCGGCTCGGGCCGTTCGAGGTCCCAGTCGGCCTTGGACCAGTACAGGCGCTTGGGCTCCAGGAAGACCACGGGGTCGTCGGAGGCGATGGCGGCGCGCAGCAGCCCGTAGGCGTCGGCGACGGTCGCCGGGGCGACGACGTGGAGCCCGGGCGTGGCCATGTAGTACGCCTCGGAGGAGTCGCTGTGGTGCTCGACGCCGCCGATTCCGCCCCCGTACGGCACCCGCACGGTGATGGGCATCGGCATGGCCCCGCGGGTGCGGTTGCGCATGCGGGAGACGTGGCTGAGGAGCTGCTCGAAGGCGGGGTAGGCGAAGGCGTCGAACTGCATCTCCACGACCGGCCGCAGCCCGTACATGGCCATGCCCACGGCAGCGCCGAGGATGCCCGCCTCGGCCAGCGGGGTGTCCGTGCAGCGGTCCTCGCCGAACTCCTTGGCCAGGCCGTCGGTGACGCGGAAGACGCCGCCGAGGGCGCCGACGTCCTCGCCGAGGACGTGGACGGAGGGGTCCTCGGCCATGGCGTCGCGCATCGCGCGGCCCAGCGCCTGTGCCATCGACACGGGTTTGTGGCCGGCCCTGACAGCCGCGGTGGTCATCGCTGTGTCCCTTCCTGAACGCCCGGGTGGCCTTCCCCGGCCGCTTCGAGCTCGTCGCGCAGACGCTGTGCCTGCTCCCGCAGCTGTGCGGTCTGCTCGGCGTAGACGTGGGTGAAGAGGTCCATCGGGTCGAGCGCGGGGTCCTGGTTCATCCGCTCGCGCAGATCGGCGGCCATCCGCTCGGCGGCGTCCCGCTCGGCCTGTATGGCGTCCTCGTCCAGCAGCTTCCTGCCGGTCAGTTCTCGTTCGAGGAGGTCGATGGGGTCGTGGGCCCGCCAGGTCTCGACCTCGGAGTCGGAGCGGTAGCGGGTGGCGTCGTCGGCGTTGGTGTGGGCCTCGATGCGGTAGGTGACGGCCTCGACCAGCGTGGGCCCGCCACCGCCGCGGGCCCGCCGCACCGCCTCGGAGAGCACCTGGTGGACCGCGGCGACGTCGTTGCCGTCGACCAGCCGGCCGGGCATGCCGTACCCGACGGCCTTGTGGGCGAGGGAGGGCGCGGCGGTCTGCTTGGCCAGGGGCACGGAGATCGCGAAGCCGTTGTTCTGCACGAAGAAGACGACCGGGGCCTGCCAGACCGCGGCGAAGTTCAGCGCCTCGTGGAAGTCGCCCTCGCTGGTGCCGCCGTCACCGACCATGGCGAGGGCCACCACGTCGTCCCCCTTGAGGCGCGCGGCGTGGGCGAGCCCGACGGCGTGCGGGAGCTGGGTGGCCAGGGGGGTGCACAGCGGTGCGACGCGGTGCTCGTGCGGGTCGTAGCCGGTGTGCCAGTCGCCCCGCAGGAGCGTCAGGGCCTGCACGGGGTCGAGGCCGCGGGCGACGGCCGCGAGGGTGTCGCGGTAGCTGGGGAAGAGCCAGTCCCGCTCCTCCAGGGCGAGGGCGGCGGCGACCTCGCACGCCTCCTGCCCGGTGGACGAGGGGTACACGGCCAGCCGGCCCTGGCGGGTGAGCGCGGTGGCCTGCGTGTTGTACCGGCGGCCGCGGACGAGCTGGCCGTACAGCCGCTTCAGCAGCTCGGGGTCGAAGCCGTCCACCGCGTCGGTGCCCAGGAGGCGGAAGGGCTCCGCGTCGGGCAGCAGCGGCGCGGGGTCGGTGCGGGGCCGCCAGGCAGGGGGCGGGGTGGGCCGGTACGAGCCGGGCTGCTCCAGGACCGTCATGACGAGCACCTCCTTCGGGAACGGGCTTGACCGGTCGCACGGCGGATCGACGCCGCGCGCCCTCCCTACCGATTGTTCGGTCGTCGGCACATTTTGGCTACATGCGGCCCGAGCCTGTGGACAAACGGTTCTCCACAGCCTGAGATATGGACAGGGCGTCCATGAGGGGGAGGCGGGGCGGTATGCCGGACGAACAGATGGCCTTGTCAGGCGCCAAGGCGCCCGCACGGCAGCTCGACGACATCGACCGCTCCATCCTGCGCATGCTGCTGTCCGACGGGCGCGCCTCGATACGGTCCGTCGCCGAGCGGGTGCACGTCTCGCGCGCCAACGCCTACGCCCGGATCAACCGCCTCATCGACGACGGCGTCATCCGGGGCTTCAGCGCCCGGGTGGACCAGGAACGGGCAGGCCAGAGCGCCTCGGCGTACATCACGCTGAAGATCGTCCAGAACTCCTGGCGCACGGTCCGGGAAAAGCTCCAGGCCCTGCCCGGCGCCGCGCACATCGCCTTGGTCAGCGGGGATTTCGATGTGCTGCTGCTCGTGCACACCAAGGACAACCGCGCCCTGCGCGAGCTGGTGCTCACCCGCATCCAGGCCATGGACGAGGTTCTGAGCACCCGCACCCTGCTGGTTTTCGAGGAGACGGACCTCCAGGAAGGGACGCAGTAGCGGTACGCACCGGCCGTCCAGGCCGGCCCGTACCGCCGACTGACCCTACGTACGCAGCCCGGCGAAGGCCGTGCGGACCACGGCGTCGGCCACCTCGCCGCTGGTCACCGCGCCGCTGCGCTCGGGCCGGTACCACTCCACCACGGAGTTGATCATTCCGAAGAGCAGCCGGGTGGCCAGCCGCGCGTCGACGTCCGCGCGGAGGTCGCCGTCGGCCGCGGCCTGCTTGAGCAGCGCGGCGACCTGGTGGTCGAACTCGCGCCGGCGCTCCATGGCCCAGCGCTCGGTGTCCGTGTTGCCCCGGACGCGCAGCAGCAGCGTCACGTAGGGCAGCTCGGCCATCAGGACTTCCACGGTGCGGCGGGTGACGTGCTCCAGCCGTTCGACCGCCCGCCCCTCGACGGCCCGGGGCTCGTCCAGGACGGCGAAGAGCTCGTCCAGCGCGCGGCTTATCGCGAGCCGCAGCAGCTCTTCCTTGCCCTTCACATGGTGGTAGATGGAGGACTTGGAGATCCCGGCCGCCTTGGAGAGGTGCTCCATGGACGTGCCGTCGTAGCCCCGCTCGTTGAACACCTCGACGGCGACCGCGAGCAGCGATTCGGGCGTGTAGGTGTCGCGCTTGGCCATGGTCATGATTACAACACCTGCCGTCCGGTGTCCGCACGGCGCCTCAGCGCCCAGGACGGCGCGTAGCGGCCGCCGGGCAGCTGGTGGTGCAGGGTGTCCAGGAGCTCCCACAGCCACCGCGCGCCGAGGCGCTCGGCCCATTCCAGCGGGCCGCCGGGGTAGTTCACCCCCAGGCGCATGGCTTTGTCGACGTCTTCGGGGCTCGCCACGCCGCGGGCGGCGGCGTCGGCCGCGAAGTCCACGATCATGGCGACGGTCCGCGCGACGATCATGCCGGGGACGTCGTCGACGACGCTGACCCGCTTGCCGAGCGCCTGGAAGAGACCGGCGGCCTCCCGTATGTCCTCGGGGGAAGCGGTGGCGGAGGGCGCGAGGGCGATCCGGGTCGCGGCCCGGTAGTCGAGCGAGAGGTCGAACAGGATGAGCCGCTCACCGGCAGGGTGGCCGGTGGCGGGGTGGCCCGTGGTCAGGGCCAGGCAGGCGCCCCCGGGCAGCCGGACGGCCCCCTCGGGCATCCCTTCGGTGCCGACGTGGGTGACGGCGATGCCCGCCTCTTCGATCAGGTCCCGCAGGACGGCGGCGGGGGCGGGCAGCCGCGCGGGGAGGGAGACGGCCTTCGGCGGCTCGCACGCCTGGCTCGTGTGCGGCTCGGGCCGGGTGGCGCTCTCGCGGTGGTCGTACCAGCCCCGCCCGCTCTTGCGCCCCAGGAGTCCGGCTTCCACCAGCCGCCGCTGCGCGAGCGAGGGCCTGAACTTCGGGTCGTGGAAGAAAGACTCGTAAACCGAACGGGTGACGGCTTCGTTCACGTCCTGGCCGATGAGATCGGTCAGCTCGAAGGGGCCCATGGCGAAGCCCCCGCCCTCGCGCAGGACGGCGTCGAGGGTGGCCGGATCGGCGGCCCGCTCCTCGTGGAGGCGGAAGGCCTCGGCGTAGAAGGGGCGGGCGACCCGGTTGACGATGAAGCCCGGGGTGTCGGCGCAGCGCACCGGCTCCTTGCCCCAGGCGGCCACGGTGCCGTACGCGCGTTCCGCGGCGTCCTCGTCCGTCGCGAAGCCGCGGACGACCTCGACCAGGGGGAGCAGGGGTGCGGGGTTGAAGAAGTGCAGCCCGACGAAGCGGCCGGGCAGGCGCAGGGCCCCGGCGACGGCGGTCACCGAGAGGGAGGAGGTGTTGGTGGCGAGCAGGCAGTCGTCCGGGACGATGGATTCCAGCTCGGCGAAAATCTTCTGCTTGGCGCCGAGTTCCTCCACGATCGCCTCGATGACGAGCGCGGAGTCGGCGAGTTCGGCCGGGCGGGCGGCGGGGCGCAGGCGCGCTCGGGCCGCGTCCCGGCCGGCGGCGGTGAGCCTGCCCTTTTCCACGAGGCGGTCGAGGCGGGCGGTGATCGCCTGCGCGCCGCGGGCGGCCTGGCCCTCCACCGCGTCGTACAGCCGTACGGGATGCCCGGCGGCCAGGGCGACCTGCGCGATTCCCTGCCCCATGGTGCCGGCGCCGACGACGGCGACGGTGCGGGCCCGCTCGATTGCGGTCATGGCGGTGATCCTCCCCGATGAGTTGTCCACAGGTTCGCCGGGCCCTCTTGTCCCGACCGATCGTTCGGTTACTGTATCCATCGGGGGACGCTCTCGGGCCCTCGCAGTCTGTCGTCCCAGCAATCCCACACAACAATCGCCTTAACCGAGCCCAGCTCGACAAGGAGTTGGTCAGCCGTGACCGCCGGACTCACCACCGCCCAGTTGATCGAGAAGCACCGCCCCACCCTCGACCAGGCCCTGGACGCCATCCGTACCCGCGCCTACTGGTCCCCCTACCCCGAGCACCCGAAGGCGTACGGGGCGGAGGGCACCGGCAGTCTGAGCGCGGCCGAGGGGCAGGCCGCCTTCGAGGCGCTGCGCGGCAAGCGCTTCGAGCTGGACCAGCCGGGCAACGACGGCTGGGTGGGCGCCGAAGTGTCCCCGTTCGGGCCGGAGCTGGGGATCGAGTACCCGCACGCCGGCATCGGGGCCCTGCTGCCGGCCATGCGCGCGGCGATGCCGGAGTGGCGCGAGGTGGGCGCCGAAGCGCGCGCCGCGGTCTGTCTGGAGATCCTCGCCCGGATCAACGCCCGTACGCACGAGTTCGCGCACGCGGTCATGCACACCAGCGGCCAGGCGTTCATGATGGCCTTCCAGGCCGGCGGGGCCCACGCCCAGGACCGCGGTCTGGAGGCGGTCGCCTACGCCTTCGCCGAGCAGGAGCGCACTCCGGTGTCGGCCGAGTGGTCCAAGCCGCAGGGCAAGCGCGATCCGCTGGAGCTGCGCAAGGAGTTCACTCCCGTGCCGCGCGGCGTCTCGCTGCTGATCGGCTGCAACACCTTCCCGACGTGGAACGGCTACCCGGGCCTGTTCGCCTCCCTCGCCACCGGCAACGCCGTCCTGGTCAAGCCGCACCCGCGCGCGGTGCTGCCGCTGGCCCTGACCGTCCGGATCGCCCGCGAGGTGCTGAGCGCGTCGGGCTTCTCCCCCGACCTGGTCGCGCTGGCCGCCGAGCGGGACGGCGAGGGCATCGCCAAGACCCTGGCCGTGCGCCCGGAAATCCGCATCGTGGACTACACCGGGTCCACCGCGTTCGGAGACTGGCTGGAGGCCAACGCCCGCCAGGCACAGGTCTTCACCGAGAAGGCCGGCGTCAACACCGTGGTCATCGATTCCACCGGCGACTACAAGGGCATGCTGGGCAACCTCGCCTTCTCCCTGTCGCTCTACAGCGGGCAGATGTGCACCACCCCGCAGAACTTCCTCATCCCCCGCGGCGGCATCACCACCGACGCCGGTCCCAAGTCGTACGACGAGGTGGTGGCCGATCTGGCCGCCGCGGTCGAGAGCCTGCTGGGCGACGACGCCCGGGCGAACGCCCTGCTGGGAGCCATCGTCAACGACCAGGTCAAGGAGCGCATCGACGCCGCCGCGCAGCTCGGCGAGGTCGCGCTCGCCTCCCGCGCGGTGACCAACCCCGATTTCCCCGGGGCCACGGTCCGCACGCCCGTGATCGTGAAGCTGGACGGCGCCAAGCCCGACGCCGAGGCCGCGTACCTCTCCGAGTGCTTCGGTCCGGTGGCCTTCGCCGTCGCCGTCGACTCGGCCGCCGACGCGGTGGAGCTGCTGCGCCGCACGGTGCGGGAGAAGGGCGCGATGACCGTCGGCGCGTACACCACGTCGCCGGAGGTGGAGCGGCTGGTCGAGGAGGCGTGCTTGGAGGAGTGCGCCCAGCTCTCCCTCAACCTCACGGGCGGGGTGTACGTCAATCAGACGGCCGCCTTCTCCGACTTCCACGGCTCCGGCGGCAACCCCTCGGCCAACGCCGCCCTGTGCGACGGTGCGTTCGTCGCCACCCGCTTCCGCACGGTCGAGGTGCGCCGCCAGGCGTGAGGCCCGGGCCACGGCCCTCCTAGGCCGGGGCCGGCCCGCCCCAGTGGAAGAGCGCCATGGCGACGCTCGTGGCGAGGTTGTAGCTCGACACCTGGGGTCGCATGGGGAGGGCGACCAGCCGGGTCGCCCTTTCCCTCAGGTCGGGGGAGAGACCGTGGCGCTCGGAACCGAAGGCGATCAGGGCATCGTCCGGGAGGGGCACGGACCTGATGTCGTCCCCTTCCGGGTCCAGCGCGTACAGGGGCCCGGGCGGCAGTTCGGTGACGGGGAGGTGCTCGACGGCGGTCGCGTAGTGCAGGCCGGCCCCCGCGCGTACGGCGTTGGGGTGCCAGGGGTCCATGTCGCCGGTGGTGACCACGCCGGTGGCCCCGAATCCGGCCGCGAGCCGGACGACGGCGCCCACGTTGCCGAGGTTGCGGGGGTTGTCCAGGACCACGACGGGCGCCTGCCGGGGCGCCCGGGACAGCGTGTCGAGGTTGGCCCGGCGAACGGGCCGCACCGCCAGCGCGGCCACACCGGTGGGATGGACCTTGGGCAGCAGCTCCCGCAAGGTCTGCGCGGGGATCTCCACCAGGCGCTCCTGGAGCACCCCGGTGAGGTCGTCGGCCAGCCCGGCCGCGAGCGCCAGTGCGGCGCGCTTGTCCGCGGCGACGGCGAGCCGCACGTCCGCGCCGAAGCGCAGGGCGTGTTTCAGGGCGTGGAAACCGTCGAGCAGTACGGCGTCGGGGGCTGTCTCGCCCCACTGCCGCACGGCAGTCGCGGCTTCGTCCTCGGTCATGCCCTCAGCCTACGAGAGTGCGGGTGTCCGCCTCGCCCTCGCGCTGCGCGGGCACCGCTTCCCGGCGGGCGGGCAGCACCTTCTCGCGGGTGCGGCCCACCAGGGAGCCGAGGCGGCGCAGGAAACCGGTGGGCAGGAAGACCGCGTCCGCCACGATCATCGCCAGCGAGAAGAACGGCAGGCCCAGCACGAGGGCGATCCCGAGGTGCTCGATCATCATCACGGCGAGCAGGACGTTCTTGACCCGGCGGTTGAGCAGCGTGAAGGGGAAGGCGACCTGCACGGCCACCGTGCCGTAGGTCAGCAACAGCACGACCAGCCCGTTGGCCGCGAGGGCGTGGGAGAGCTCGGGCCACGGCGAGAAGTAGTCCAGGTGCAGCGGGTAGTAGAGCGCGGTCCCGTCCTGCCAGCGGGAACCCTGGATCTTGTACCAGCCCGCCGTGGCGTAGATCAGACAGACCTCGACCATGATCACCAGCAGGGCCGCGTTGTGCAGCAGGTGGGCGAAGACGTCCAGGACCGTTCGTGGCTCACCGGATGCATAGCGGCACACCAGCCACCACAGGCCCTGGACGAACCACAGACCCCACAGCACGGTCGCCCAGCCGATGCCCGGGAGCGGGCCGTCGGCCGTCCAGGCCGGCCGGGGTTGGCCGGCGCTCTGCGCGAGGACCAGGGCGGCACCGCACAGTGCCCACAGCACGATGCCCGTGAGGTCCCGCCCCGGCTCACCGCCCCGGCGTGCGGCCCGCCGCGCGTCGAGCGACCACACCAGCCCGCACCGGGTGAGAACGGTGTAGAGGGCCATCAGGTGGATGACGTTGTCGCCGCCGTCCCCGAGGAAGACGCTGCGGTTCTGCAGCGAGAGCACCCCGATCATCGACAGCACGGCCATGGTCCGTGTCCGCCACCCGAGCATCAGCAGGAGGCTGCTGACGATCGAGAACGCGTAGACGGTCTCGAACCAGAGGTTGCTGTCGGACCAGATCAGCGCGGTGAAGGCGTGGTTGTCGGCGGTCAGCCGCCGGGCCATCTCCCAGCTCCACGGGCTCTCGGGCCCGTACATCTCATGGCGGTTGGGCCACTCCCGGAGCAGGAAGAACAGCCAGGTGAAAGAGATTCCGATCCGCACGACGGCCGTCTGGTAGCGGCCGAGGGAGGATCCGGTCACCCGGGCGAGCCCACGGGTGAGCCCGGCGAGCGGGGCGCGAGGGCCGGCGGGAGGCAGAGGCGCGTTCACTGGTTCTTCGCCTCCTTCAGGTCGGCGGCGGTGACCGGCCACCAGCCCAGCACGCGGTACGCCGGTTCGGCACCACCCTTCTCGCCGCTCCAGGGCGGTGGCGCGACCGTGGTGGTCATGGTGCGGACCTGGACGCGCTCCACCTGCCGGCCGTCGTGCTCGGCACCCAGCCGGAAGAGGGCGATGCGCCGGATGTACTGCTCGGAGAGCTCCCCGCGCAGACCGTTGGGCTGCTCCCGGGCATCGTGCGAGCCCGCGTAGAAGTCCCAGGCCCGCCGCACCGCGTTCTGCTGGGTGTGGCTGGGGAGGAGGCTGTGACGTATGGAGTCGCCGTCCTGCGCGGAGAGATCGGTCCAGGGGGTGAGGGTGTACTTCCCGCCGGGACCGAGCAGTTGGGCGCGCGCCTGGACGGCGACGTTCTGCTGGAGCGGATTGGGGGCGAAGAACTTCCAGTTCTGCTCGAACTCCGGGTAGATGTAGTCGCCAATTGCTTCGGCGTGCTGCTTGCTGACCGTGTTCGACGGCGCCACGTGCAGGAACACCATGGCCAGGTGCACGGCGGCGGCCACCGTCACCACCGCGAGGCCCGCGCCGACGGCGATGCGTGAGGGCAGGGACAGCGCCGAAAGCCCCGAGAGGCCCGAGAGCTCCGACAGTCCGGCCGGCCCGGGAGCCCCGGCCCGGCCGACCGGTCCGGCAGCGGCACCGCCCCGCTCGTCGCGCCCGTCATCCGACTCCATACCCCGCCCCGATCCCGCGTTCCGCCTGTACGCCGTCCGCGCGCCGTGCGCGCCGTCCGTTTCCGTGCACCCGAACCGTACCCAGGCCGTCCGGCAGGGCACAGCGCGGCAGGAGTTATCCACAGGCTTGACACCCCCGGAGCCCACAGCGAACATTGAACCGAACGATCGGTCGGTCGGGAGTTCAACAGAGAGGCAGGGGGCTGCCATGACGACGACGGCGCCGGAGACAGGGGCTCATGAAGCGGTGTTCGACGCCGCCCTGGCCGCCGACGAGCGCATCGAGCCACGCGACTGGATGCCCGACGCCTACCGCGCCTCCCTCGTCCGGCAGATAGCGCAGCACGCCCATTCCGAGATCATCGGCATGCAGCCCGAGGCCAACTGGATCACCCGCGCGCCCTCGCTGCGGCGCAAGGCCATCCTGATGGCCAAGGTCCAGGACGAGGCGGGCCACGGCCTGTATCTCTACAGCGCCGCCGAGACCCTGGGCACCGGCCGCGAGGAGCTGCTCGACAAGCTGCACTCCGGCCGCCAGAAGTACTCCTCGATCTTCAATTACCCCACCCTGACCTGGGCTGACGTCGGCGCCATCGGCTGGCTGGTGGACGGCGCGGCCATCACCAACCAAGTGCCGCTCTGCCGCTGTTCGTACGGCCCCTACGCCCGCGCGATGGTCCGCATCTGCAAGGAGGAGTCCTTCCACCAGCGGCAGGGCTACGAGCTGCTGCAGACCCTGAGCCGGGGCACCGAGGCCCAGCACGCCATGGCGCAGGACGCCGTGGACCGGTGGTGGTGGCCCTCGCTGATGATGTTCGGCCCGCCGGATGACGAATCCGCCCATTCGGCCCAGTCCATGGCCTGGAAGATCAAGCGCCACTCCAACGACGAGCTGCGCCAGCGATTCGTCGACATCTGCGTCCCCCAGGCCGCGTCACTCGGCCTGACGCTCCCCGACCCGGACCTCCGGTGGAACGAGGAGCGGGGTCACCACGACTTCGGCGCCATCGACTGGTCCGAGTTCCACGAGGTCCTGCGCGGCAACGGCCCCTGCAACGAAGAGCGGATCAGCCGGCGCAAGCAGGCGCACGAAGAAGGCACATGGGTGCGCGAGGCCGCTGCGGCGTATGCGCGCAAACACAGCGACTCACTTGGGGAGGCAGGGGCATGACCAGCGCTGATTGGCCGCTGTGGGAGGTGTTCGTGCGCAGCAGGCGCGGGCTGTCGCACACCCACGCCGGCAGCCTGCACGCACCGGACGCCGAGATGGCCCTGCGCAATGCGCGGGATCTCTACACCCGGCGCTCCGAAGGCGTCTCCATCTGGGTGGTGCCCTCCAGTGTGGTCACCGCCTCCTCCCCGGACGAGAAGGACCCCTTCTTCGAGCCGGCGGCCGACAAGCCCTACCGCCACCCGACCTTCTACGACATCCCGGAGGGGGTGCGGCACCTGTGAAGCAAGCACCCGCCGACGCCCCCGCCGGCCCCTCCCTCCACACCGCGGCGGCCCTGGCGCTCGGTGACGACGCCCTGGTGCTCTCCCACCGGCTGGGCGAGTGGGCCGGACACGCGCCGGTCCTGGAGGAGGAGGTCGCGCTCGCCAACATCGCGTTGGACCTGCTCGGGCAGGCCCGGTTCCTGCTCTCCCTCGCCGGCGACGAGGACGAGCTGGCCTACCTCCGGGAGGAGCGCGCCTTCCGCAACGTCCAGCTCGTCGAACAGCCCAACGGCGACTTCGCCCGCACCATCGCCCGGCAGCTGTTCTTCTCCACCTATCAGGAGCTGCTGTACGGGCAGCTGGCCGCAGGGGACGGCCCCTTCGCTCCCCTGGCCGCCAAGGCCGTCAAGGAGGTCGCCTACCACCGCGACCACGCCGAGCACTGGACGCTGCGGCTCGGCGACGGCACCGAGGAGAGCCACCGGCGCATGCAGAGCGCCCTGAACGCCCTGTGGCGGTTCACGGACGAGCTGTTCGCACCGGTCGAGGGCCTGGCGAGCGATACGGCGGCGCTCCGCGACGGCTGGCTGACGCTCATCACCAAGACCGTGCGGCAGGCGACCCTGACCCTCCCCACCGGTCCCGGGTCCGACGCGTGGACGGCCGGCGCCGGGCGCCAGGGGATCCACACCGAGCCCTTCGGACGGATGCTCGCCGAGATGCAGCACCTGCACCGCAGCCACCCGGGGGCGTCATGGTGACGACACCGACGCCCCTGGAGGAGGAGCTCCGCGCTCTGGCCGGCGCCGTGCCCGACCCCGAGCTCCCGGTGCTGACGCTGTCCGAGCTCGGCGTGCTGCGCGGGCTCCAGCTCACCGGCCCCGGCCGGGTGGAGGTCGAGCTGACCCCGACCTACACCGGCTGCCCCGCCATAGAGACGATGTCGGCGGACATCGAGCGCGTCCTGCGTGACCACGGCATACCCGAGGTCGAGGTGCGCACGGTCCTCTCCCCGGCCTGGTCCACGGACGACATCTCCGCCGAAGGCCGCGCCAAGCTGGCGGAGTTCGGGGTGGCGCCGCCGCGGCCCGGCGGCCCCGGCGGGCCGGTGCCCGTCTCCCTCGGGATCCGCTGCCCGCACTGCGGCTCCACCGACACCACGCTGCTCAGCCGCTTCTCCTCCACCGCCTGCAAGGCCCTGCGCCGCTGCGAGGCATGCCGCGAACCGTTCGACCACTTCAAGGAGTTGTAGATGGCAGCGGCCCGCCACGGCGCCTTCCACCCCCTGCGGGTGTCGGCCGTCGACCCGCTCACCGACGACGCGGTCGCCGTGACCCTCGCCGTGCCCCCGGAGCTGCGGGAGACCTTCCGCTACGCCCCCGGCCAGCACATCACCGTCCGCCGGACCACCGGCGACGGCGAGATACGCCGTAGCTACTCGCTCTGCGGGCCCGCGCCGGAGCCGGGGAGCAGCGGTCCGGCGGAGCTGAAGGTGGGCGTGCGGCTGGTGGACGGCGGGGTGTTCTCCACTTACGCGCTCAAGGAGCTGGTGGCCGGAGATGTGGTGGAGGTGATGGCTCCGGTCGGCCGGTTCGTCCTGGAGCCCCGCGCGGGGCACTTCGCCGCGATCGTCGGCGGCAGCGGGATCACCCCCGTGCTGTCCATCGCCACGACCCTGCTCTCCCGGTCGCCCGGTGCCCGCTTCTGCCTCATCCGCAGCGACCGCACCACCGCGTCCGCGATGTTCCTGGAGGAGGTCGCCGACATCAAGGACCGCTACCCCGACCGCTTCCAGCTGGTGCACACCCTCTCCCGCGAGGAGCAGCAGGCCGGGCTGGCCTCCGGCCGGCTGGACGAGGAACGGCTGTCCCGGGTGCTGCCCGCGCTGCTGCCCGTGAAGGACATCGACGGCTGGTTCCTGTGCGGCCCGTTCGGTCTGGTGCGGGGGGCCGAGTCGGCGCTGCGCGGCCTGGGGGTGGCCCGTGACCGCGTCCACCAGGAGATCTTCCACATCGCGGCGGCGACGGACGCCGCGCCGACACCGGTGCCGGCCGGGGCGCCCGCACGCAGCACGGTGACGGCGACGCTGGACGGGCGCGGTGGCAGCTGGCCCGTCCAGGAGGGGGAGTCCCTGCTGGAGGCGGTGCTGCGCAACCGCTCCGACGCGCCGTACGCCTGCAAGGGCGGTGTGTGCGGGACGTGCCGGGCGTTCCTGGTCCGGGGCGAGGTGCGGATGGACCGCAATTTCGCCCTGGAGCAGGAGGAGCTGGACGCCGGGTACGTGCTGGCGTGCCAGTCGCATCCGGCCACCGAGGAAGTGGAGCTGGACTTCGACCGCTGACCGACGGGCCGCCCCCGGCTGTTCCCCATTTCCGCAACCTGTTCTACCTTGACGCTCCACCGGTTCCGGCAGCATCGACTCCATCGGCACCACCCGCTCCACCGGCTCCACCGAATCCACCGGCACCACTCGCTCTATCGGCTCCATCGGCTCCACCGGCTCCAGGACGGCAGACCGCGGCGCGCAGGAGGACGGCAGTGGACTTCACCTTCACCGAGGAGCAGGACGCCGCCGTGGAGACGGCCCGGGCGGTCTTCTCAGGCGTCGCCCCCGACGGCGTGCCCAGCCCGGCGCTCTCCCCCGGTGCCGTCGCCGAGGACTTCGACCGTGCCCTGTGGGGGCGGCTCGCCGGTGCCGGGCTGCTGAGCCTGCACACCGCGTCCGAGCACGGGGGCGCGGGCCTGGGGCCCCTCGCCCTGTGCCTGGTGCTGCGCGAGGCCGGGCAGGTCCTGGCCCGCGTACCGCTGCTGGAGTCCGCTGCGGCCACCCTCGTCCTCAGCGCCCATGGCGGCCCGGCCGCGGCCCGGCTGCTCGGCCTGATCGGCCGAGGCGAGCTGGTCGTCACCGCCGCCTCCAGCGGCCGCACCGGCCACGATCCCGCCGAACGCGCCGTCAGCGCCCGCCCGGTGGGCACCGAACAGGCGCCCGGCCCCGGCGGGTGGGTCCTGGACGGGGTGCAGACCGCCGTGCCGTGGGCGGCCACCGCCGACCGCGTACTGCTTCCCGCGCACACCGCCGAGGGCCGGGCGGTCCTCGCGCTGGTCCCCCGCGAGCACCCCGGTGTGGCGCTCGCAAGCCAGGTCTCGACCAGCGGTGAGCGGTACGCGGAAGTCAGCCTCGACTCCGTGCGGGTCACCGGCGAGGAGATGATCACCGCCGACGGGGCCGCGGAGGAGCTGCGCCGACTGCTCACCCTCGGCACCTGCGCCCTGGCGCTCGGGGTGGGCACCGCCGTGTCCCGGCTGACCGGTGCGTACACGAGCAAGCGGGAGCAGTTCGGCTTCCCGATCGCCACGTTCCAGGCCGTCGCCGTACAGGCCGCCGACCGCTACATCGACCTGCGGGCGATGGAGGCGACCCTCTGGCAGGCCGCCTGGCGCCTGGAGTCGGGAGCGAACGGTCCGCTTCCGGTGGACGCCGACCTCGCCGTCGCCAAGATATGGGCCTCGGAGGGCGTTCGCCGCATCGTCCAGACCGCGCAGCACCTGCACGGCGGCTTCGGCGCGGACACCGACTACGCCCTGCACCGGTACCACGCCTGGGCCAAGCAGGTGGAGCTCTCCCTGGGGCCCGCGGCGGCCCACGAGGAGGCGCTGGGGGATCTGCTGGCCGTTCACCCCCTGGGCTGAACGGCCACCGGAGACCCGGCGTTGATCACCGCACCCGAGCCGACGGCAGGGCCGCCCACACGGGAGCCGACGGCGTGCCGCCCGCACCGCACGCCGAAGCTGAACCGCCCAAACTGAACCGCAGAAGCTGAACCGCAGAAGCCCAACCGCCCAAGCTGAACGGTTGAAGCCGGATCGCCGGAGCCCAACCGCCCAAGCTGAACCGCCGAAGCCGGATCGCCGAAGCTAGATCACGGTGCCCGGAGCGCCGTTGCCGTCCACGACGGGGCGGCCCGCGGCCTCCCAGACCTGCATGCCGCCGTCGACGTTCACCGCGTCCAGGCCCTGCTGGACGAGGTAGTTGGTGACCTGCGCCGAGCGTCCGCCGGACCGGCAGATGACGTTGATCCGGGCACCGTCGGGGACCTTCTCCGTCAGCTCGCCGAACCGGGCGACGAAGTCGCTCATCGGGATGTGGAGCGCGCCTTCGGCGTGCCCGGCCGACCACTCGTCGGCCTCACGGACATCGAGCAGGAAGTCGTCGGCCGCGAGCGCGTCGACACCGACCGTGGGAACACCAGAACCGAAATGCATGGCCCCGACGCTACCCGACGAGGGTGCCCAGGTATGCCTCACGCTCGGCGACCTGCGCGCGCAGGCCCTCGGCGATCTCCTCCAGCAGCCCGTCCGGGTCCTCCGGGGCCATCTTGATCATCGAGCCGATCGCGGACTCCTCCAGCTCCGCGGCCAGGGCCGCCAGCAGCTCCTTGCGCCGGGCGAGCCACTCCAGCCGCGCGTACAGCTCCTCGCCGGGGCTCGGCGCGGGCGCCTCGGCCGCCGGCCCCGCCGCCCACTCCGCGGCCAGCTCCCGCAGCAGCGACTCGTCCCCGTCGGCGTACGCGGCGTTGACCCGCACGATGAACTCCTCGCGGCGCACCCGCTCGGTCTCGTCCCGCGCGAGGTCCGGGTGGGCCTTGCGGACGAGCTCGCGGAAGGCCCGCCGGGCCTCGTCGCTGGGCCGCACCCGCTGCGGCGGCCGCACCGGCTTCTCGGTGAGCATCGCCGACGCCTCGGGCGAGAGCCCCTCGGAATCCATCCAGCCGCCGAAGAGCTCCTCGACCCCGGGCATGGGCTGCACGAGCGCCCGCGCCTCCCGGGCCCGCCGCAGGTCCTCGGCGTCCCCGGTACGGGCCGCGACGGCCTCCGCGATCATCGCGTCCAGCTCGTCCAGGCGGGCGTACATCGGGCCGAGCCGCTGGTGGTGCAGCCGGGAGAAGTTCTCCACCTCGACCCGGAACGTCTCCACCGCGATCTCGAACTCGATCAGCGCCTGTTCGGCCGACCGCACGGCCTTCTCCAGCCTGCTGGTGTCCGGCTCCTGGCTGTGCGGGCTCTGCTCGGCTTCCGGATTCATCACCCGCCCAGCGTACGGTTCCCCGCTCCCCGCTCGCACCGAAGGCCCCCACCGCACGCGGCACCCGGAGACCGGCCGGCCGACGCGGTCCGGGAGCAGGCCCGCTCCGCCCGCCCGGATCACGCCTGGCCTGCCTAGACCCCCGTCTCCGCGGCCACCCGCCCGCTCCGCACCGCCGCCACCAGCTCCGCGTGGTCGGCCTCCGTGCGGTCCGCGTAGGTCACCCCGAATGCCGCCACCGCCTCGTCCAGCTGCTCCGCCTTGCCGCAGTACCCCGCTATCAGCCGGGGGTCGGCCGTGTGGGCGTGGGCGCGGGCCAGGAGGGCGCCCGTCATCCGCCCGTAGTCGTCGATCTCGGCCGGGGCGAGGGCGGCCGGGTCGACGCTGCCCTTGCGGTTGCGGAACCGGCGCACCTGGTACGGCCTGCCGGCGACCGACGCCCAGCCGAGCAGTACGTCGCTGACCACCTGCATCCGTTTCTGCCCCAGCACCACGCGCCGCCCCTCATGACCGGCGTCCGGCCCCGCGAATCCGGCCTTCCCGGCGTACGGCAGCAGGGCGGAGGGCCGCGCCTCCTTCACCTGGAGCACCAGGGGCTCGCCCCGGTGGTCCAGCAGCAGCACGACGTACGAGCGCAGCCCCACGCTTCCCGTGCCCACCACCCGGAACGCCACGTCCATCACTTCGTAGCGCGCGAGCAGGGGCAGCTGCTCCTCGGGCAGGGTGCCCAGGTACGCGCCCAGGGCCGTGGCGACCGCCGCCGCCTCGCCGTCCGGCACCCGCCGCAGCACCGGTGGCGCGTCCAGGAACCGCCGGCCTCCGTCGCCGGTCGGCTCCGTGGCCTTGGCGGCGAAGCGCGCGCTGGTGTTGCGCCGGGCCTTCCCGGCGACCCGCTCCAGGGTGCCCAGCAGGTCCCGGGCGTCCGCGTGCGAGACGAGCTGCTCGTCGGCGACGGCGTTCCAGGCGTCGGCCGCCGGCATCCGGGCCAGCAGGCGCATCGTGCGGCGGTAGGCGCCCACCGCGTCCCGCGCGGCCGCCCGGCAGGTGTCCTCATCCGCGCCGGCCTCCCGGCCGGCGAGGACCAGTGACGCGGCGAGCCGTTTGACGTCCCACTCCCACGGCCCGTGGAGGGTCTCGTCGAAGTCGTTCAGGTCGATGACGAGCCCGCCGCGCGCGTCGCCGTAGAGGCCGAAGTTCGCCGCGTGGGCGTCGCCGCATATCTGCGCCCCCACGCCCGTGACGGCCGTGTGCACCAGGTCGTAGCCCATCAGCCCGGCGGAGCCGCGCAGGAAGGCGAAGGGCGAGGCGGCCATCCGCCCGGTGCGCAGCGGCGTCAGCTCGGGCAGCCGCCCCGCCCCGGCTGCCTCGACCGACGCGACGGCCCCGGGCCGGCCGGCGTCGGCCTCCCACTCGGCGTGCGCGGAGCGCGGCACCCGCGCCCGCAGCGCCTTCCCCTCGGCCTTCGGCGAGGCGGGCCCCCCGCCCGCTCCCCGCCCCGGCCCTCCGGCGGAGGCCGGCCGTGCGAACCCCGGTACGTACGGCAGTCGCGACATCGCGCGCCACCTCCCCCTCCGCGTCGCCTGGTCGAAAGGTACCGCCCCCCACTGACAGCGGTCAGACCCCGACGGCCTCCTCCAATTCCTCTTCCTCCTCGTCGGCTTCCACCGGCGCGGCCGCCCCGGTGGACCGGCCGGCCTCGACCGCCCCCGCGATCACGGCGAGCGCGGCACCGGCCACCAGCCACAGCACCAGCCGCCACACGTGCCCGCTCAGCCCGGCGCTGTCGAAGTACACGAGGCTCCGGGTCCCCTCCATGAATCCGGCGCCGTTCCAGAAGGTGTGCAGCGCCGCGAAGAATCCGTTCTGCAACTCGGGCCGGAAGATCCCGCCGGAGCTGGTGAAGTTGAGCATCACGAACAGCACCATCACGCCCAGGGTCGTCCAGCGCTTGAGGAAGGGGTGCAGCCCGATGCCGACGAACAGGATCCCGGCGGAGTAGAGCCAGCCCAGGCCCCACACCCCCCACAGGCCGTGGTCGACCAGGTGGAAGACGGGCCCCGCGAACAGCGCCCCGATCACGCTGACCACCAGCGAGGTGGCGGCGGCGAGCAGCGCGCGCAGCCGCATCGGCAGCACCGCCCCGGCTCCGCCGAGCACCGCGACCGAGGCGTACGAGCCGATGCTGAGCGCGACGAGCAGGAAGAACAGCCCCTGCCCCGTCGGGTCGCCCCCGGCCGTCGGCACGACGTCGCTCACCTCCAGCGGGGCGCCCTGGCGGGCCGCGACCTTCGTGAAGACCTTCTCCACGACCGCGGCACTGGTGTCCGAACCGGCCGAGGCGACCAGCAGCTCGGGCGCCTCGCCGTGGCCGCCGGGAAGGTAGGCGCCGTAGATGTCCTGCCCCTTGAGCCGCTCCACCGCCTCGCCCCGGTCGGCGACGGTGCGGACGGCGAGGTCACCGCCGGCCTTGTCCTCGATCGTCCGCGCCAGGTCCCGGGCGCTCGCCCCCGAGCCGACGACCGCGACCGGCAGGTCGTGCGGTGACGGGTCGGCGAAGGCGCCCAGGTAGGCGAGGCCCATCCCGATGCACATCAGCAGCGGGGTGAGCAGGTGGGTCAGGACGTGACGCAGCGCGGCGGACCGGCCGGGCGCGGAAGCGGAGCTCATGGGGGTCCCTCACAGGGCGAAAGTAGTTGGCTTATACAACTCTTTCTTCAAGTTGTACTGTACAACTACAATCGGAAGAAAGCACGAGGAAGCACGTGCCCCATCGCGACGAGTCCGTCGAGACCATCCAGCGCGAGATGACGGCGTTCGCGCGCCGCGCGCGGGCCACCGCCGCCCGCATGCACCCCGAGCTCTCGCTGGTCTCCTTCACCCTCCTGGCCCACCTGGAGGACCAGCGGGGCTGCCGCGCGACGGATCTCGCCGCGCACTACCTGCTCGACAAGTCCACGGTCAGCCGGCAGGTCGCCGCCCTGGAGCGGCTCGGTTTCGTCGAGCGCCGGCTCGACCCCGACGACCACCGCGTCCAGGTGCTGCATCTCACGGAAAGCGGCGCCGCGATGCTCGCGCGGGTCGGCGCCAGCCGCAGGGAAGTCTTCCGGGAGCGGCTGGCCGACTGGGACGAGGCGGACCTGGCCCGCTTCGCCGGCTATCTGCTGCGCTACAACGCCACCACGCAGGAGCGGCTCAGCTGAATTCCTCCGGACAGGACCCGTCACCGAGGTGCTCCGCCGCCCAGCGCGCCAGCTCCCTGAGCGCGGGCTCCATGGCCAGGCCGGCCCGGGTCAGCCGGTAGGCGACGCGCAGCGGCGGCCCGGCGTCCACTTCCCGTACGAGCAGCCCGGCGGCGGCGAGCTCGGTGAGGCGGTCGGAGAGCATGCGCTCGCTGATGCCCGGGATCGCCCGCCGCAGGTCGGCGAAGTGCACCGGGCCCTGTAGCAGCGTGGCCACGATCAAGCCGGTCCAGCGCTTGCCGAACAGCTCGAAGACGCGCGTCATCCCCACGTCGACGCTCTTGCACGCCTGCTCACCGCTGTCCTTCATGACTCCAGAGTACTGCGCACTCGTTCGTCACTGCGAAAAAGTAAGCTCCTGTGCTATGAATAGTTGCGTACGGAGTTGCACCTCCGTGCGCCGATACCCACAGCGAAACCGCTCGTCAGGGTGGTACGCCTGCCTCTTGGAGTTCTCATGGCCACGCTGCTGCACCTCGACTCGTCCGCCCTCTTCGAGGGCTCCACCTCCCGTGACATCACCGCCGCCTTCCGCAAGGCGTGGGAGGAGCAGCACCCGGAGGGCACGGTCGTCTACCGCGACCTCGCCGCCGCGCCGCTGCCGCACATATCGGGCGCGGCCATCACCGCCGGCTTCGTCGACGAGGCCGACCGCTCCCCCGAGCAGAAGGCCGCGGCCGCGCTGCGCCTGGAGCTGGTCGAAGAGCTGGAGCGCGCGGACGCGGTGCTGATCGGCGCCCCGATGTACAACTTCACGATCCCCTCCAGCCTGAAGGCGTGGCTGGACCAGGTGATCATCATGGGCCGTACGGGCGGCGACACGCCGTCCGCCGCGGGCACCCCGGTCACCGTGGTCACCAGCCGCGGCGGCTCCTACGCCCCGGGCACCCCGCGCGAGGGCTTCGAGTTCGTGACGACTTACCTGGAGAAGGTCCTGGGCGGCATGCTCGGCCTGGAGGTCGACTTCATCATCCCGGAGCTCACCCTCGCCCGGGCCGTCCCCGCGATGGCCGACCTGGTCGACAAGTCGGACGCCTCCCGCGCCAAGGCGTACGAGGACGCGGCCGCCAAGGCCAAGGCCCTCGCCACCCGCCTCGCGGCCTGAAGACCGCCCCGCGACAGGCCCGCGGGGTCCGGCCGCCACGGTCGGGCCCCGTGGGCCTTCCGCGCGGGCGCGTCCGTGCCGCGCCCCGAAATCTGGCCGAAATCGACTGTTTGCGGCGTCGCCCCTGGTCACCACGGGCTCAAGTGGCGACATCTGTGCGCCGGAAGCGGGAAAGACGCAATCTTTAGCCGGACCCGGCTTTTAGCTAAGCCTAAAGGTGGCATCCTCTAAGAAGGAGCCGCCCTGCGGCACCACAACGCTTGGGGGTAGGCATGGCCTGGCGCGACAGTACGGGACGCGACCGACCGGCGGATCTGTCCGGTGCCCGGCTCGCGCGGCACGCGACAGCGTCCCTGGCCGGCGTGCTGGCGGAACGCGGCATGTCCCGCAAGGACTTGGCCGACTGCATGGGTGTCTCACCCGGCAGGGTCAGCCAAATCCTCTCCGGTGACGAAAACTTGACCATGCGTTCGCTGGCCGCCGTCGCCGACGCGCTCGACATGCGGATAGAGATCTCCTTCGCGGAGCCCACCCGGGCCGAGTGCCAGGAGTCCCGTGAAGCGGTCCGGTCCGCAGCCGAGCCGGTGCGTCCCTTAGAGCGCACCCGCCGCTGACTCACCGCCGCTTCACACCCGTTGAGCCGCATCGCCGGCGCCCGGGCTTTCCGCGACGAGCAGGGGGGCGGGCAGACGCTTCAGTGCGAGAATCTTCTTGTCGTCACTGCGCTTGCCGTACATGTGCGCCAGCCGGAGCAGACCCGCGCAGAAGTGCTCGGCCTCACCGAAGGCCCTCCGCACCTGGCGCACCTCTTCCCGCGTGCGCTCGCGCCGCTGCTGCTGGCACAACTTCTCGATCTTGGTCTCGATCGTGATCCATTTCTGGGCGGCGCTCCGCACCTCGCGATGCCGCTCCACGATCTCGCGCCGGAGCTGGGTGCGGCTCCTGGCCGTCCGCCCGGAGGCGTCGACCCGGGCCAGCAGATGGGCGCGCACCTGGTCGGCGAAGGAATCGAGCTCCCAGCAGTCCTGGAAGCCCTCGGCCATGCGGTCGCACCACTCGGCCCGGTCGGCCTGCAGGCGCAGCGCCAGGCTGCTCAGCAGCAGCGAATCGCCCAGAGTGACAATCACCATGAGGGGATGTTCACCGGAGGACTCCAGCTTGCGCCGGGGCACCAGACCCAGCCCGGTCACGGCACCCACCGCCGCGGGCGGCACGCTCGACACGTGGGGCAGCAGCAGACCACTGGCCAGGGCCGCCATCCCGGAGGTCCACAGCACCACGGCGACAGCGGACGCCGCCGACCGGACCGTGCCCAGCAGCCGTCCGTCCTCGCGGAAGCGCCAGACCAGGCACACCCAGGTCACCGGCGCGCAGATCGCGGCGGGCAGCACCCACTCGGAGAGCACGGACGTCTGCTCCCAGGCCACAGCGTCCCCCATTCCGGTTGCTGACGAGGCTCCCCCACGACACCGGAGTCGACGCCTTTCACCCAGCGCCCCAGCGCGACTACGGAACGATGCTCCCACTGTGACCACTACCGCATGCAATGATCCGGCCAAGCTCTTCCGTCACAGTCGGCATCACACCGGTCCCGCCCGCCCCGGAGCCACCGCGGAGGCCGACGCGCACATGCATAAGCAAAAGCAGAACGGGCCTCTCCGAGTGACTGATGTCACTCGGAGAGGCCCGTTCTGGTACCTCATGGTGCGCGAGGGGGGAGTTGAACCCCCACGCCCTTTCGGGCACTGGAACCTGAATCCAGCGCGTCTGCCTATTCCGCCACCCGCGCATGGGTGTTTGTCTTCGACTTCCGCACCTTCTTCGGACTGGTCCGTCCGGGTCTTGTGCGTTCGCCTTCCGACATCGAGAACATTAGCACGCAGGAGAGGGTGCCTTCACACCCGTTGCCGCCCGCCGGGTGCGGTGGGACCGGTAGGGACCCCACCGGTTGCGGGACACTGGCTGACGGCCGCCTCTACGATCCCTAGTGAAGGCGGCGCGAAGGCGGGACGAAGGCGACACGAAGGCACGGGAGAAGGCGACACTCGTCACTCCTGGCGCCGAAGGGGAACCAGCCGTTTTCCCGACGCGTGGATACGATCAGTAAGCAGTATCAGGAACGACACCGAGCATCAGGAACGTCACTGAGGGAAGGAGGTGCCCCGTGGGAGTACTGAAGCGCTTCGAGCAGCGTCTCGAGGGTCTCGTGAACGGCACCTTCGCCAAGGTGTTCAAATCCGAGGTGCAGCCGGTCGAGATCGCGGGCGCGCTCCAGCGGGAGTGCGACAACAACGCCACCATCTGGAACCGTGACCGCACCGTCGTCCCCAACGATTTCATCGTGGAGCTGAGCACTCCGGACTTCGAGCGTCTCAGCCCCTACTCCGGCCAGCTCGGCGACGAGCTGTCCGGCATGGTCCGCGACTACGCCAAGCAACAGCGGTACACCTTCATGGGGACCATCAAGGTCCACCTGGAGAAGGCCGACGACCTCGACACCGGTCTGTACCGCGTCCGCAGCCGCACCCTGGCCGCCAGCGAGTCCCAGGACCCGCTGGGCGGCCCGGCCGCCGCGGGCCCCCGGCCCTCGGCACCGCGCCCCGGCGCCGGTGCCGCCACCCACGGGGCCGGTTATCCGGCACCGCCGGCCGGGCTGCCGCCCATGCCGGCGTCCCCGCCGCCCGGCTCCGCGCCGTCCGGCCGCCCCGCGCCCCGCACGGGCGGGGCCGCTCCCACGGCCGGCGCCGGCTCCGCCACCCAGACCCGGCGCTGGATCGAGATCAACGGCACCCGCCACCAGATCTCACGCCCCACACTCGTGCTGGGCCGCAGTACCGAAGCGGACGTACGGATCGACGACCCCGGCGTCTCCCGCCGGCACTGCGAAATCCGGGTCGGCACCCCCGCGACCATCCAGGACCTGGGGTCCACCAACGGCATCGTGGTGGACGGACAGCACACCACGCGCGCTACGCTCCGCGACGGCTCACGGATCGTCGTGGGCAGCACCACCATCGTTTATCGGCAAGCCGAAGGGTGAAGCGGGGGCAATGTCAGAGCTGACCCTCACGGTCATGCGGTTGGGTTTCCTCGCCGTACTGTGGCTGTTCGTCATCGTGGCCGTCCAGGTCATCCGCAGCGACCTGTTCGGCACGCGGGTGACCCAGCGCGGTTCGCGCCGCGGCGGTCCGGACCGGCAGCCGCAGCGCGCGCAGGCGCAGACCGCACCGCCGCAACAGCGCCAGCAGCAGGCGGGCGGCCGCCGCGCGGACCGCGGCCGCCGCGGCGCCCCCACCAAGCTGGTGGTCTCCGAAGGCACCCTGACCGGCACGACGGTGGCTCTCCAGGGGCAGACCATCTCCCTCGGCCGGGCCCACGACTCCACGATCGTGCTGGACGACGACTACGCCTCCAGCAGGCATGCCAGGATCTACCCGGACCGCGACGGCCAGTGGATCGTCGAGGACCTCGGTTCGACCAACGGCACCTATCTCGACCGGACGCGGCTGACCACCCCGACCCCGATCCCGCTCGGTGCGCCGATCCGCATCGGTAAAACCGTCATCGAGCTGCGGAAGTAGTAGGACCATGACGACCGGAGGGTGGGCACCGTGCGGATGTACCCGGAGCCGACGGGCGAGGTGCGCATGAGTCTGTCGCTGCGTTTCGCCGCCGGATCGCACAAGGGCATGATCCGGGAGGGCAACGAGGACTCCGGTTACGCCGGCCCCCGGCTGCTCGCCATCGCCGACGGCATGGGCGGCCAGGCCGCGGGCGAGGTCGCCTCCTCCGAGGTGATCTCCACCCTGGTGACGCTCGACGACGACGTCCCGGGCTCCGACATCCTCACCTCCCTCGGCACCGCCGTGCAGCGGGCCAACGACCAGCTGCGCGTGATGGTCGAGGAGGACCCCCAGCTCGAGGGCATGGGCACCACCCTGACCGCCCTGCTGTGGACCGGGCAGCGCCTCGGCCTGGTGCACGTCGGCGACTCGCGGGCGTACCTGCTGCGCGACGGCGTGCTCACCCAGATCACCCAGGACCACACCTGGGTGCAGCGGCTCGTCGACGAGGGCCGGATCACCGAGGAAGAGGCCACCACCCACCCGCAGCGCTCCCTGCTGATGCGCGCGCTGGGCAGCGGTGACCACGTGGAGCCCGACCTGTCGATCCGCGAGGTGCGCGCCGGGGACCGCTACCTCATCTGCTCGGACGGCCTCTCCGGCGTCGTCAGCCATCAGACGATGGAGGAGACGCTCGCCAGCTACCAGGGCCCCCACGAGACGATCCAGGAGCTCATCCAGCTCGCCCTGCGCGGCGGCGGCCCCGACAACATCACCTGCATCGTCGCCGACGTCCTGGACGTCGACGGCGGCGACACCCTGGCCGGGCAGCTCAACGACACGCCCGTCATCGTCGGCGCGGTCGCCGAGAACCAGCTCCAGCTGGGCGACGACGGCGCCATGCAGACCCCGGCCGGGCGGGCCGCCGAGCACGCCCGCGCCAACCGCCCGGTGCCCCCGCAGGCCCCCGGCGCGCCCGCGGGCGGCTTCGGCCCGCCCGGCAGCGGCGACCCGGCCATGGGCGACGCGCCGGACGGCTCGTTCGGCTCGTTCATGGACGAGGACTTCGTCAAGCCCGCCGCCCGCGGCAAGTGGATCAAGCGGTCGGTCATCGCGGCGCTGGTGCTCGCCGTCGTCGCAGGCGGCCTCTACGGCGGCTACAGCTGGACGCAGACGCAGTACTACGTGGGCGCCAAGGACGACAACCACGTGGCCGTCTACCGCGGCATCAACCAGGACCTCGCGTGGGTCGGCCTCAGCAAGCTCTACGAGGACCACCCCGAGATCGAACTCAAGTACCTCCCGGTCGACCAGCGCAGCCGCGTCGAGGAGACCATCGCGCTCGACAGCCGGGAGAAGGCCGTCCAGAAGGTCAAGGACCTCGGCCTGCTCGCCGGTGCCTGCAAGAAAGAGGACGAGCGGCGCAAGGCCGAGCAGCAGCAGCGGGAGAACGAACAGCAGAGCGGCGACCGGGCCCGCGGCTCCCTGGGCGACGTCGTCAAGGACCCCAGGACCGACGCCAAGCCGAGTGCCGCCCAGGCCACCCCGACGCCCGCGCCGGGCCCCACCCTCACCGAGGAAGAGCAGAAGTTGGTCCCGCAGTGCAGCGCTCAGCAGTGAAGCAGTAGGGGGCCACCAACTCATGTCAGCCATGCCATCCATGCCGAGTAGTACCACCACCACGACCACGATCAGCACCGTGGGCCCGCCCAGCCGGCGCAACACCGAGCTGGCGCTGCTCGCCTTCGCGGTGATCATCCCGTGCTTCGCGTACGCCAACGTGGGCCTCGCCCTCAACGGCGAGATGCCCTCCGGGATGCTCGGCTACGGCCTCGGCCTCGGCCTGCTCGCGGGCGTCGGCCACCTCGTGGTCCGCAAGTTCGCCAAGTACGCCGACCCGCTGCTGCTGCCGCTGGCCACCCTGCTCAACGGCCTCGGCCTGGTGATGATCTGGCGCCTGGACCAGTCGGAGCGGCTCGCGCTCCTGGCCAAGCGGCAGGGCTTCACCTTCGCGGCGTCCGCGCCCAACCAGCTGCTCTTCTCGGCCGTGGGCATCGCCCTGTTCGTCGCCGTGGTGATCTTCCTCAAGGACCACCGCATCCTCCAGCGCTACACCTACATCTCCATGGTGGTGGCGCTGATCCTGCTGGTGGCCCCGGTGTTCTTCCCCGGGAAGTTCGGCGCGAAGATCTGGATCACCGTTCCCGGCCTGGGCTCCATCCAGCCCGGCGAGTTCGCGAAGATCATCATCGCGATCTTCTTCGCCGGCTACCTGATGGTGAAGCGCGACGCGCTCGCCCTGGCCAGCCGCCGCTTCATGGGGCTCTACCTGCCCCGCGGCCGTGACCTCGGGCCGATCCTGGTCGTCTGGGCGCTCAGCCTGCTGATCCTGGTCTTCGAGACCGACCTCGGTTCCTCGCTGCTGTTCTTCGGCATGTTCGTCGTCATGCTGTACGTGGCCACCGAGCGCACCAGCTGGATCGTCTTCGGCCTGCTGATGTCCGCCGGCGGCGCGGCCGTGGTCGGTTCGGTGGAGCCGCACGTGAAGGTCCGCGTGATGGCCTGGCTGCACCCCTTCGCGGTCTACGACACCCCGCGCCCCTCCTGGGCGACGACCGAGCAGATCGCGCAGGCCCTCTTCGCCTTCGGCTCCGGCGGCGTCTTCGGCACGGGCTGGGGGCAGGGCGCCTCCGACCTCATCCAGTTCGCCGCCAACTCCGACTTCATCTTCGCCTCCTTCGGCGAGGAGCTCGGCCTGGCCGGCGCCATGGCGCTGCTGCTGATCTACGGCCTGATCGTCGAGCGCGGCGTCCGTACCGCGCTCGCCGCCCGGGACCCCTTCGGCAAGCTGCTCGCCACGGGTCTGTCGGCCGGTTTCGGCATCCAGGTCTTCGTCGTGGCCGGCGGTGTCATGGGCCTCATCCCGCTGACCGGTATGACCATGCCGTTCCTCGCGCAGGGTGGCTCGTCCGTCATCGCCAACTGGGCCCTGATCGCCATCCTGATCAAGATCAGCGATACGGCACGGCGGCCCGCACCGGCGCCCGCACCGTCCCCAGACGCCGAGATGACCCAGGTGGTCCGCCCGTGAACAAGCCCGTCCGCCGGATCGCGATCTTCTGCGGGCTGCTGGTGCTGGCCCTGCTCATCCGCGACAACTGGCTCCAGTTCGTCCAGGCCGATGAGCTCAAGACCCACAAGAAGAACCGCCGGGTCGACATCGCCCGCTACAGCCAGCCGCGCGGCAACATCATCGTGGACGGCCAGTCGATCACCGGGTCCCAGGAGACCAACGGCGTCGACTTCAAGTACAAGCGGACGTACAAGAACGGTGAGATGTGGGCGCCGGTCGTCGGCCGCTCCTCGCAGGTCTACGGGGCCACCCAGCTGGAGAACCTCTACGACGCGGTCCTCATCGGCGACGACGACCGGCTGTTCTTCAACCGCACCGTCGACATGATCACGGGCAAGGGCAAGAAGGGCGGTGACGTGATCACCACCCTGAACTCCAAGGCGCAGGAAGCGGCCTTCAAGGGCCTGGGGGACAAGAAGGGCGCCGTCGCCGCCCTCGACCCGCGCACCGGCAAGATCCTCGCCCTGGCCTCCACCCCCTCGTACGACCCGTCGAAGATCGCGGGTGCGAACGACGGCGAGACGTGGACGGCGCTGGACAAGGACAAGAACCAGCCGATGCTCAACCGGGCGCTGCGGCAGACCTACCCGCCCGGCTCCACCTTCAAGGTCGTCACGGCCGCCGCGGCGCTGGAGAACGGCCTGTACAAGGACGTCGACTCCAAGACCGACTCGCCGCTGCCGTGGATCCTCCCGGACACAGTCACCAAGCTGGAGAACGAGGGCAACATCCCCTGCAAGGACGCCACGCTGCGCGTGGCCCTGCAGTACTCGTGCAACACCGTCTTCGGCAAGGTCAGCGCCGACCTGGGCAACAAGAAGATGATGGAGTCGGCGGCGAAGTTCGGCTTCAACAACAAGCAGATCCTCACCCCCGTCCGGGCCGAGGAGAGCGTCTACCCCAAGGACAACCGCCCGCAGAACGCGATGGCGGGCATCGGTCAGGCGTCCAACCGCGCCACGCCGCTGCAGATGGCCATGGTCGCCGCGGCGGTCGCCAACAACGGCAAGCTCATGGAGCCGTACATGGTCGACAAGGTGCGCGCGCCCAACCTGAACGTGATCGAGACGCACACGCCCAAGGAGATGTCCCAGCCCATCTCCAAGCAGAACGCCCAGAAGCTCCAGTCGGCCATGGAGACGGTCGTCCAGGAGGGCACCGGCAAGAGCGGGCAGATCCCGAACGTCACGGTCGGCGGCAAGACCGGAACCGCGCAGCACGGCGTGGACAACAGCGGCAACCCCTACGCGTGGTTCATCTCCTACGCCAAGACGGACAACGGCTCGCCGGTCGCCGTCGCGGTCGTGATCGAGGGTTCGGACACCGACCGCAGTGACATCGCCGGCGGCAAGCTCGCCGCGCCGATCGCCAAGAGCGTCATGGAGGCGGTGCTCAAGACGTCGAAGTGACGCCGTTCACCTCCGCGTCCGTGCGCCGCAGGTGACGGTACCGGTCGTGTATCAGGTGGCCGTCGCGGCCGGAAGGTGTGCAGCGTGCCGGGTACGGTATGCCGGACAGCACACCGCCGGACCCACGCCGGTGCGGTCAGGAAAACGGAAGGGCTGGAGCTATGGAAGAGCCGCGTCGCCTCGGCGGCCGGTACGAGCTGGGCTCGGTGCTCGGCCGCGGTGGCATGGCCGAGGTCTACCTCGCCCACGACACCCGGCTCGGCCGCACCGTCGCCGTGAAGACGCTGCGGGTGGACCTCGCCCGTGACCCGTCCTTCCAGGCCCGGTTCCGCCGGGAGGCCCAGTCGGCGGCCTCGCTCAACCACCCGTCGATCGTCGCCGTGTACGACACCGGCGAGGATTACGTGGACGGGGTCTCGATCCCGTACATCGTCATGGAGTACGTGGACGGGTCCACGCTGCGCGAGCTGCTGCACTCCGGCCGCAAGCTGCTGCCCGAGCGCTCGCTGGAGATGACCACCGGCGTCCTGCAGGCGCTGGAGTACTCCCACCGCGCCGGCATCGTCCACCGCGACATCAAGCCGGCGAACGTCATGCTGACGCGCACCGGCCAGGTCAAGGTCATGGACTTCGGCATCGCCCGCGCGATGGGCGATTCCGGCATGACGATGACGCAGACCGCGGCCGTCATCGGCACCGCCCAGTACCTCTCCCCGGAGCAGGCCAAGGGCGAGCAGGTCGACGCGCGTTCGGACCTCTACTCCACCGGCTGCCTGCTGTACGAGCTCCTGACGGTGCGTCCGCCCTTCATCGGCGACTCGCCGGTGGCCGTCGCCTATCAGCACGTGCGGGAGGAGCCGAACCCGCCGAGCACGTTCGACCCCGAGATCACGCCCGAGATGGACGCCATCGTCCTCAAGGCGCTGACGAAGGACCCGGACTACCGCTACCAGTCGGCCGACGAGATGCGCGCCGACATCGAGGCGGCCCTGGAGGGTCAGCCGGTGGCCGCGGCCGCCGGCATGGGCGCGCACGGCGGCGGGTACGGCGAGGACCAGCCGACCACGATGCTGCGCTCGCACGACCACGGTGCCGGCCAGACGTCGATGCTGCCGCCGGTGCGCGACGACGACGGTGGTTACGGCGGCTACGACGACGGCAACGGCCGCCGGCGCGGCGGCGGTGGCGGCCGGAAGAGCAACCTCTCGACGATCCTGCTGATCGTCGCGGGCATCCTGGTGCTCGTGGGTGCGATCTTCATCGGCAAGTCGCTCTTCGGCAGCACCAACAACAGCTCCGACATCTCGGCGCCCAACCTGGTGGGGTCGACCCTGCAGGAGGCGCAGAGCCAGGGCCAGAACGTCGATCTGAAGGTCGTGAAGTCGGGCACCAAGGCGTGTGAGCAGGACAAGGGCAAGGTCTGCGAGCAGGACCCCAAGTCCGGGGTCAAGGTGAAGCGCGGCAGCGAGATCAAGGTCGTCATCTCCGAGGGCGCGCCGATGGTCGCCATCCCGAACGTCGTCAGCCTGTCGTTCGACGAGGCGTCGAAGCAGCTGACGGACGCGGGCTTCACCGTCACGCAGAAGACGAAGCCGTCCGAGCGGACGCCCGGCACCGTCCTCAGCCAGAACCCGACGGGCAAGGCGAAGAAGGGTGCGGAGATCACCCTGACCGTCGCCGAGGCCGAGCAGAACAAGCAGGTGCCGTCGGTGGTGGGCCAGCCCTTCGACGCGGCCAAGAAGCAGCTGTCCGATCTCGGCTTCACAGTGACGAAGCAGGAGGAGGAGTCGGACCAGCCGGTGGGCAACGTCCTGCGGCAGAGCCCTGACGGCAACACCGCCGCACGGCCCGGCTCCACCGTCACGCTGACCGTGGCCAAGGCGGGGCAGAAGATCACGGTGCCGCCCACGACGGGCAACAAGCTCAAGGACGCGAAGAAGGCGCTGACGGACGCGGGCCTGAGGGTCGGCAACATCGGCGGCCCGCAGGACGACAACGCCAGTGTTGTCGCGACCAACCCGCCCGCCGGCACCCAGGTCGCCAAGAACACGCCCGTCGACATCACCACGGTCGCGGGTCTGCCCGGCGGCGACTCCGGGACCCCCGGAGGCCCCGGCGGCCCCGGCGGGGACACCGGCTCGCCCGGCGGCGGCAACAACGGCGGCGGTTTCTTCGGTGGCTTCATAGGGGGTCAGCGCCACTGACGGCGCGCCCGAACAGACGGACGAAGTCCCGGCACCCGAAGTGGGGTGGCCGGGACTTCGTCCGTGATGAGGGGGTCAGCGCAGTTCGCGGGGCTTGGTGCGCTCGCTGTCGACCTGCTCCGTGCGCTGCAGTTCCGCCCAGACGATGTAGCGGTAGTCGGAGGTGTAGACCGGGGTGCAGGTCGTCAGGGTGAGGTAGCGGCCCGGCTTCTTGGCGCCGGATTCCTTCGGCACGGGGTCGAGCACGTCGACGTTGTACTTCGAGGTCTGCCGCAGCTCGGAGTAGACCTTGTAGACGTACCAGACGTCGCGGGTCTCGAAGACGACCGCGTCTCCGGTCTTGATCTTGTCGATGTTGTGGAACTTCGCGCCGTGTCCGTCCCGGTGGGCCGCGAGCGTGAAGTTTCCCTCTGTGTCCCAGGGCATCGCGGACTTCACGGGAGAGCGGTAGAACCCGGCGACGCCCTCGTTGAGCACCGCGCTGGAGGTGCCGTTGCGCACGAGCACCTCGCCGTTGCGCATCGCCGGCACGTGCAGGAAGCCGATGCCGTCCTTGGTGTCCAGGGCGCCGGGCCCCTTCGCCCAGGTCTCGCGGACCTGGTTGCCCTGCTTCTTCGCCTCGCGGTCGGCGAGCACGTTCGTCCACCACAGCGAATAGACGACGAACAGCGCCATCAGCACGCCCGCCGTGATCAGGAGCTCCCCGACCACCCCGATCGCGGCGGCGATGCGGCTCCGCCCGCGGGTCGGCCGCCGGGGCTCGTCGCCGTCGTTCCCTGCCACCGCGCCGTACCCCGATTCGCTCCGCTGTGCACTCACCCGACGAGGGCGTCCGGCTTTCCCTGGCTCCGGGGCCGCTCGTCGACCATCTTGCCCCAGACAATCATTCGATACGTACTGGTGAACTCGGGCGTGCAGGTCGTCAGGGTGAGGTAGCGGCCGGGCCGGGTGAAGCCGGAACCCGGGGGCACCGGCGCGATGACCCCGACGTTCGCCGGCGGGGTCTGCTCCAGACGGGTTGTCATCTCATAGGTGTAGAAGGTGCTTCGCGTCTCGACAACGATCTTGTCGCCGGGCGTCAGCCGATTGACGTACCGGAACGGTTCGCCGTGGGTGTTGCGGTGGCCCGCCAGGGCGAAGTTGCCGCTCTTGTCCCAGGGCATGGCGGTCTTGAGGGCCCCCTGCGCGTAGTGCCCGACCATGCCGCGGTCCAGGACCTGGTGCTTGCCGATGCCCTCGGCGATCGGGGCCTTCACGTCCAGGGCGGGGATGTAGAGGATCGCGAAGCCCTCGCCGGGCGAGAACTCCCCCGCGTCGCGGTCGGCGGCGCCGGTGTCCCGCTGCCAGGACTTGCGGAGGTGATCGGCCGCTCCGCCCGCCTGCTGGTGGGCGATCACATTGGTCCACCACAGCTGGTAGGCGACGAACAGCAGCAGGACCACGCCGACGGTGATGAACAGCTCGCCCACCAGGCGGCTGAGCAGCACGCCGGCGCTGTCCCGGCGCGCCACCCGGTGAGCCCGGTGTGTTCCGTGGGCTCTATGGGCCCTGTGAGCCCCGTGTGCCGCCTTTCGGCGGGCGGCGCGCCCCCCGGTGCCCGACGGCGGCGCCGGGGCCGCCACGGGCGACGGAGCCGGCCGGCGCAGCTCCAGTGTCGGATGGTCCTCGGGCGGCAGGGGCTGCGCTACGACTCGGGGGGCTCCAGGAGGGCGTACCTCCGTCACGCCCCGGCCTTGCCGACCACCGGGGCAAGGCCCGCCGATCGTCCGACGGCGGCCGCGTCGCCACAGGTCACCAGCCAGTTGGCCAGCATCCGGTGGCCCCACTCGGTGAGCACCGACTCGGGGTGGAACTGGACCCCCTCGACGGGCAGCTCGCGGTGGCGCAGGCCCATCGCGATGCCCGACTCCGTCCAGGCGGTGATCTCCAGCTCGTCCGGCCAGTTCTCCCGCTCGACCGCGAGGGAGTGGTAGCGGGTGGCCGTGAAGGGCGAGGGGAGGCCCTCGAAGACGCCGGTGCCCTCGTGGGTCACCAGGGAGGTCTTGCCGTGCAGCAGCTCGGGGGCCCGGCCGACCACACCGCCGTAGGCGACGGCCATCGACTGCATGCCCAGGCACACGCCGAAGACCGGCACGCCGGTCGACGCGCAGTGGCGGACCATGTCGATGCAGACGCCCGCCTGTTCGGGCGCTCCGGGGCCGGGGGAGAGCAGCACCCCGTCGAAGCCGTCCTGCGCGTGGCCGAGCTCGACCTCGTCGTTGCGCAGGACCTCGCACTCGGCACCGAGTTGGTAAAGGTACTGGACGAGGTTGAAGACGAAGCTGTCGTAGTTGTCCACGACGAGGATGCGTGCACTCACCGGTTCACCGCCATTCCGTTGTCGACCGTGACGTCGTTGAACGGCAGCAGTGGTTCCGCCCAGGGGAAGACGTACTGGAACAGGATGTAGACGATCGCCAGCACGAGCAGCAGCGAGGTCAGCGCCCGCGCCCATGAGTTGCCCGGCAGATGCCGCCAGATCCAGCCGTACATGCTGTCCCCACTTGCCGATGACGTAGTCGCTTGGTGGCACCAGACTAAAGGGCGCGCGCGGGGCGGGCGGGTCAGCCGGCCAAAGCCTTCGGCCTGCCCTCGGTGACGGGCGAGGTGGCGTCCAGGTGCGCCCAGACGATCAGCCGGTGACTGTGGCCCCACTCCGGCTCGCAGGTGGTCAGGGTCAGGTAGCGGCCCGGCCCCCGGAAGCCGGATCCGGCGGGTACGGGGTCGATCACGCCGATGTCGTCCGGCCGCGTGCGGTGGGGCGCGGCGTCAACGCGGTAGGTGAACCAGGTCGTGCCGTCGGTCAGCACCACCGCGTCACCGGGCCGCAGTTCGGGGAGGTCCTTGAACGGGTCGCCGTAGGTGCGGCGGTGGCCGGCGACGGCGAAGTTCCCTTTTCCGCCGAGCCGCGCGGTCCGCTCGTAGTGCCCGAGGCCCTTCTTGAGCAGCTCGGTGCCGGTGCCGTGGAGGACGGGCTTGGCCCATCCGGCCCCGAGGCGGGGGATGTACATGACGGCGAAGGACTCGCCGTCCCGGTAGGAGCGGGAGGCCGCGGCGGGGTCCGCCGCCCGGGCGGCACCGGCCGTACCGGCCGCGCCGGCCACGGGGCCGGTGGACCAGCGGTCCTGGAGGCGGCCCAGCTCGTCGTCCATGGCGCTGTCCGCCCGGATGCCGGTCCAGTACAGGACGTACACGACGAACAGGACGATCAGGGTGCCGGCGGTGACGCACAGCTCGCTGAGGGTCCGGACGACGAAGCGCACCCTCACCGGCCGGCTCCCTCCCGGGGTCTACCCGACGGGCTTGGCGTGGTGGAGGTCCACCGTGCCCGAGTAGCCGGGCAGGGTCACCGTGTCGTGCTGGTCGACCTTCCAGCCGAGCCCGTAGGCGTTCACGTACTGGAGATAGTTCTGGATCGCGGGCGAGGTGTCCAGAGCCTTGCGCAGCGCTCCGCGGTCGCCGACGGCGGTGACCTTGTAGGGCGGGGAGTAGACCCGGCCCTGGAGGATGAGGGTGTTGCCGACGCAGCGCACGGCGCTGGTGGAGATCAGCCGCTGGTCCATGACCTCGATGCCCCTGGCGCCGCCCTTCCACAGGGCGTTGACGACGGCCTGGAGGTCCTGCTGGTGGATGACCAGGTCGTTCGGCTGGGGGTCGGGGACCCCGGGGATCTTGGCGGTGGCGTTCGGCGGGGCGTCCGCGAGGGTCACCGTCAGGGCCGCACCGGTGAGTTTGCGGGTGCCGGCGCCCGCCTCCAGGTCGGCGAGCTTCTTGTTCTCGGCGGCGGTGTTGCCGCTGTCGCGCCGGGCCAGGGCGTCGACCTGGGAGCGCATGCCCGCGGTGCTGTCGTCCAGGCCGGCGTTCTTGCGGCTGCGTTCCTGGATGAGGTCGGAGAGCCGGAGCATGGAGTCGTCGGTGCGGATATTGGTGCCGTGAGCGGTGTTGAAGCTGGTCCAGAAGATCAGACCGGCCAGCGCGAAGACCCCGCCGGTCAGCAGCCGCACCGGCCGGAATCGCCGGGAAGGCGTGCTGGTGGAGTCCGCAGAATTGCTCAACGTACCCTTATCCTCTCCGACGCCGCGGAAGCACTACGCTAACGGACGCCCGGGGGATGGTGGCGTCCCGTCGCACCCCGAACCGGCCGACAGCCCTTTGTACCCACCTTGTATCCCCAGCGCGGTCACGCAGCGCATCGACAGGAGAGTTCCTCGTGCCGAAGTCACGGATCCGCAAGAAGGACGACTTCACGCCGCCGCCGGCGAAGCAGCAGCAGAACATCAAGCTGACCAGTGGGCGCAGCTGGGTGGCGCCGCTGATGCTGGCGATGTTCCTCATCGGGCTGGCCTGGATCGTCGTCTTCTACGTGACCAGTGGTGACATGCCGGTGGAGTCGCTGCGCAACTGGAACATCGTGGTCGGCTTCGGCTTCATCGCAGCGGGGTTCGTGGTCTCCACCCAGTGGAAGTAGGGCTTCCAGGGGGCTTCGCGCAAGCCCTCCGGGCAGCTTTCCGGGGAGTTATCCACACCCTCGTCCACAGTGGGGAAAAACTCAGAAGATCTGTGGATAACTTCCCCGGCGTTGACGCCGGTGTGACTGATCGCAAGCGCTCCGTATCGACGGCCGCAGGGCTGCTTCCAGCGAAAACGTAGGTCTGTGCGATGTCGGACAGCTGTTCCCCACAGCGTGCACAAGATTCTGTACACGCTGTGGACAACCGGTGGGGACAGCCGGTGGGAACCGTGGACGGGGCCGTGATCACCCGGTGAGCTGGGCGAGCCGTACGACCACCGTCGCGACGATCGCCAGCAGCGCCAGGCCGTAGGTGACGCCCTGCACGAGCGCGCGCTTCTCCCGTGGCGCGTGCACCAGGCCGTACGCCACCGCCGTGCCCAGCACCAGGCCGCCGATGTGTGCCTGCCAGGCGATGTTCTGCCAGGCGAAGGTGAAGATCAGGTTGAGGACGAGCAGCGCGATGACCGGGCGCATGTCGTAGTTCATCCGGCGCATCAGCACGGCCGTGGCACCCAGCAGGCCGAAGACCGCCCCGGAGGCGCCGAGCGAGGGCTGGGCCGGGTCGGCGATCAGGAACGTCAGCGCGCTGCCGCCCAGACCGGACAGCATGTAGAGCGCGAGGTACCGGCCGCGGCCGAGCGCCGCCTCCAGCGGTGGGCCGAGCCACCACAGCGAGAGCATGTTGAAGGCGAGGTGCATGGGCGCCTGGTGCAGGAACATCGCGGTCAGCAGCCGGTACCACTGGCCTTCCGCGACGCCTTCCAGCGGCTCGCCGTAGGCGGTCTGCGCCCGGCCGAAGAGCTCCAGGTCCTCCAGGAGCCGGTCGCCGACGGCCAGCACCAGGATCCACAGGGCCACGTTGAGCCCGAGCAGGACCTTGGTCACCAGCCGGGGGTCGGCCACCTGGGTGCCGCCCGCGATCGTGCGCGGCGCGGTGGCGCGCACGTGGGAGGTCCCGCCCGGGGCGTCCCCGGCCAGGGCCGTCCGGCCGCTCGCGCAGTCCGGGCAGTGGAATCCCACCGACGCGTTGACCATGCATTCCGGACAGATCAACCGGTCGCAGCGCGTGCAGCGGATCCCCGTCTCCCGGTCCGGGTGCCGGTAACAGCCGACCGCTTGGTCGTTCATGCGTTCCCCTCGGGCCTGTCGCGGACGGGCCTGCCTGCGACGCACGCCCCGCCCGTCATACGGACGGGCGGGGCTGCGGGTTCCCGGCCGGGGGTGATCAGCCCTTGCGGGTCTCGACCACGACCGACTCGATGACGACGTCGTTGACGGGACGGTCGGTGCGCGGGTTGGTGTCGGTGGTCGCGATGGCGTCCACGACCTTCTTGCCGGCGTCGTTCGCGACCTCGCCGAAGATGGTGTGCTTGCCGGTCAGCCACGCGGTGGGCGACACGGTGATGAAGAACTGCGAGCCGTTGGTGCCCGGACCGGCGTTGGCCATGGCCAGCAGGTACGGCTTGGTGAAGGCCAGGTCGGGGTGGAACTCGTCCGCGAACTTGTACCCCGGGCCCCCGGTGCCGTTGCCCAGCGGGTCACCACCCTGGATCATGAAGCCCTCGATGACGCGGTGGAAGACCGTACCGTCGTAGAGCTTGTCGGTGGTCTTCGCGCCCGTCTCCGGGTTGACCCACTCCCGCTCGCCCTTGGCAAGCTCGACGAAGTTCCTGACCGTCTTGGGCGCGTGGTCCGGCAGGAGCCGCACCTCGATGTCGCCCTGGTTGGTCTTCAGGGTGGCGTAGAGCTGATCAGCCACGATCTACCTTCCATAGTCTTCACTGACGGCTAACGATCCTCGCACGGACGGGTTCGCGGCGAGTAGGCGGCAAACACCCGCGCGCGGCGCGAAACCGTGGCATTGTCGAGCGAAGCTCACCGAAGTTCACCGAAGCCCACCGAAGCACTCCTGATGACCCGGATGCCCGCTCGCACGTGCCGGACCGCCCTTTGGCAGGCATGATTTTTCACTGGGTGGAAAGGCGACAAAACATACGCCACCGAGGAGGAGGTTCTCGTGACCCGCAAGGACAGCGTGTTCGCCGCGACCAGCACGGCCAAGGACAGCGTGCGACACGCCGCGGACGTGGTGGCGCCCTACGCCGGTACGGCCAAGGACGCGGCCGTGCACCTCGCACACGAAGCGCGAACCCAGATCGCTCCCAGGGTCTCGACCGCCGCACGGCAGGCCCGTACCGCCGCCGGCGAGCAGTACCACGCCCACCTGGCCCCGCGCCTGGAGCACGTCCGTGACTCCCTTCCGCCCAAGGTCGACCAGGCGGCCGCCCGCGCCCGGGCCGCCGCCGAGCCCGTCCGGGACGAGGCCGTGGCCAGGAGCGCCGCGGCGCTGGCCGCGCTCCGCGGCCAGGTGTCCGCCGCGGACATCGACAAGCTCCTCAAGAAGCGCGACCGCCGGTGCCGCGCGGGCCGGGTCGCCAAGCGCTTCGCCCTCTTCGGGCTGCTGGCGGGCGGCGCGTACGCCGCCTGGAAGTGGTGGGACAAGCAGGCCAACCCCGACTGGCTGGTGGAGCCCCCCGCCCCCACCGAGATCGCCGACCGCTCCCCGCTGACCGCGGTGGACGGCAGCGCGGAAGCCGGTCTCGACCCGGACGTCCAGGCCAAGCAGGACCGCGAGGACCGTGCCGAGGACGACGCCGAGGAGCGCGGCGACCAGCGCTGACCCCCTCCGGCCCGGCCGGGAAGCACAGACGCCGCGAGGCGGGAGACATCAAGAATCTCCCGCCTCGCGGCGTGCGGCGGTGAGGGGAGATGAGAAGAGGGGCTGTCGGGACCGCGCCTCAGGCCGTCGATCCGAGCGGGACGAGCGCGACCCGGGCGCCGCGTCCCGGCGCGGTGTCCAGCTGGGCGAGCACCGCGGGCACGGCGATCGAGGGGAGCAGATGGTCGAGGAGCGAGGCGATGTGGTGCTCCAGGTCCGCGCCGCTGGGCACCTCGTCCAGGACGAGTGACATCCCGGTCCAGGCACTCATCACGACCCGGCCCGTCTGCACGGGATCCAGGTGGGGCAGCGTCTCCCCGCGGCGCTTCGCCTCCACGAGAACGTCCGTGAGCACGGTGATCCACTCGGGCCAGGCGGTGCCGAGCAGCCGGCGCGCGGTGTTGTCCACCGCGAGCCGCAGCACCGCCGCCTGCACCGGCTCCCGCGGCAGGCGGTAGGCGAGCCCCATGGCGATGTCGACGAGTTCTTGCAGCTTGAGCGTCTGCGGCAGCACGCCGTCCGTGGTCACCGCCTCGTCGAGCACGCTGCGGGCCAGCGCCTCCTTGGAGCTGAAGTGGAAGTACGCGGCCCCCTTGGTGAGGCCCGCGCGCTTCGTGATCTCGCCCATGCTGGCACCCTCGTACCCGCACTCGAGGAACACGGCAGCAGCCGCGTCCAACAGCTGCTGCCGCGTTCGAGCACCCCGGGTCTGAGACGCCATTTTCACCCTCTTCACCTGGCTGATCCTGAAAATGGAGCACAGGATACCGGCCGTCCGGTGAAGCGGGCCCGCCGCTCCGCGCAGCAGGCGGATCCGGCGGGGTGGCGTCAGGCGGTGCGGGGATAGCCCTCGCGGGGTGATTCCTGGCCCTGCCGGCAGGACGGGGAGAGGGCCACGATGCCGTGCGCGACGGAGCTCAGGGTCATGTGCCGGTGCCAGCCACCGAAGGTGCGGCCTTCGAAATCCATGGCTCCCACCCGGTTGCTCACCTCGGAGAAGTCACGGTCGACCCGTTCGGTGAGCAGGCCCAGGCGCAGGAGGACGGCGGGGGGCACCTCGGTCATGTTGGAGAGCCACAGCTCCCGCGGCCGGCGTGTGCTGCCCGACCACACGCCGACCAGTTGCAGCGGCGGCTCCCCGCGGGACTCCGCGGAATCCGGCCGCGCCGGGGCGGCCGGCAGGTGCGGCAGGGCGACCTTGGTTCCGGTGACGAGCGCGGAGCGGGCGACGGAGCTGTTCGGGTCCACCCAGCCGACCGCGCGGGAGGACCGCTTCACGCCTTCGATCAGCTGCCGGGCCGGGAGGGGCTGCTCGCGGTGGCGCGGCAGCGCCACGTCCTGCGGCACCAGCGGGGTCGATCCGTCGATCCTGAGGACGAACGGCACGTCGGCGTGCGTGAAGCCGCGGACGAAGGCGGACGCGTCGTACTCCCGCGTGTCCATCACGACCGGCCGGCGCCGCAGCCCCCAGCCGGCGGCGACTTCGAGCGCGGCCTCCAGCGCGCACGGCCGCCGCCGGCTCCGGCCGATCTCCTCCGGAATCTCGCCCCGCCTGCGCCGCGCCTCGTCCTCCACCCAGCTCTGGGGGAGCACCAGGCGCCAGTTGACCGGCGCGCTCCGCTGCTCGTTGGCCAGCCAGACGCTGTACGAGCGCTGATTGTTGACCACCTTGCCGAGCTGGGAGACGAACGACTCCTCCACGCCGACGGTGTGGTCGCCGGTCTTCAGGACGACCATCGGCTTCACCACCCACGCCTGCGGCACCAGCACCCGGTCGATGTGCGAGGCCAGCGCCTTGCGCACCGGTTCCCAGTCCCAGGAGGACTTGCTGATGAAGTGCTGGAGACGCTGCTCGGCCGCGCTGCCGCCCACCAGGGACGCGATGGAGCGCATGGATTTGCGCCCCGGCACGGACAATAGACCCGATACGTACCATTCGCCCCGCTCGCGCTGATCGCGGCGCGGCAGCGACATCAGCATGCGTCTGGAGAACTCCGCAGCCGCGTCTCCGGCGGCCTCGCGCCGGACATCACCCCGTAGCGCATTCAACCTGGACACGTTTCTGCCCCCTGCTCCGAACACAGCAATTGCGATCACGCACTGTGATCGCAAAAGCCCCCGTTTGCCCTCAGTAGCACTCAGTAGTTGAACATGGGGTCAGTTATTTGGCCATCAAGATCAGCGTTATCAACGTCACACCGCCGCCTCGGCGAGGGCAGGGAGGTCGCCGGTCGGGTGGTATGTACCTCTATCAGCCGCTAAAAAAGTCAAGTCTCCTCTATTGGGGCGGAACGAACAGAACGCGTTCTGCATCACCGGTCTGATGTGAAGGCGCGATTTTCCGCAGAAAAACTAACCGAGCGTTCAATTCCGCTTGACGGTCCGCCACGTCGGGGTCACCGTCCGCGATGACTCCGCCGTGGCGATCCTGACGCTGCGTTACGGTAGGCGCCGCGCATCCGGCGGCGCGCGCCGGTCAGGACGCCGCGTATCCGCCGTCGACCGGGTAGAAGCTGCCGTACGCGAACGACGCCCGGTCGGAGAGCAGGAAGGCGGTCAGTTCCGCCACTTCCTCCGTGGTGCCGAACCGGCCCGCCGGGTGCAGCCCCGCGAAGTAGTCCTTCGTCGGCTCGTCGAAGTCCACCAGGAACGGCGTCTCGACGAAGCCGGGGCCCACGGCGTTGATGCGCACGCCCAGCGGGGCGTATTCGAGCGCGGCCGTCTTGGTCAGGCCGATCAAGCCGTGCTTGGCGGTGGTGTACGCGGGCGAGCCGGCCAGCACCTTCACGCTCAGGATCGAGCCCATGTTGACGACGGCGCCGCCGCCCGAGGCGACGATCGCCGGGAGCTCGTGGTGCAGGCTGTTGAAGACACCGGTGAGGTTGGTCGCGATGACCTGCTGGAACGCCTCGGGCGGGAACTCCCCCGTGATGCCCTTGGGGCCGGGTATCGCGGCGTTGTTGACCGCGAGGTGCAGCCCGCCGAAGGTGTCGACAGCGGCGCGCACGGACGCGGCGACGGCGTCCGGGTCGGTGACGTCGGCGACCACGGCCAGGGCCCGGCCGCCGCGCTCCTCGATCTCGGCGGCGACCTTCTCGATCTTGTCGCTGTCCCGGCCGGTGACGACGACGGCGGCGCCGGCCCCGGCCAGGCGGAGGGCGACGGCCCGGCCGATGCCCGAGCCGCCGCCGGTGATCAGGGCGGTCCGGCCGGCGAATTCCTGTGCGTCCGCCGGTGCGGCCGTGGCCTTGGACGTGTCAGACATGGAGAGCTTCCTTCTTTCGGAGAGCGGTTGCGAGGAGGGCCGGGGAACGCCGGGCGACGAGCAGAGCGCGTACGGCCGTCGTGGGCCGCAGCACCGCGCTCGGCGGGGCGAGGAGCTGCTGCACGTCCATCAGCACGCGGTTGACCGGCGCGGAGACGTGGCTGGCCAGCAGGACCCGGCCGGTGTACCAGTTGAGGACGGCGGTGCCGCGCGGCCTGGGGCCGGTGGTCTCGGGATGGGCGAAGTCGCCACCGATCGCCATCTGCCAGGGCGCGTCGATGACTTTGGCGGCGGCGGAGTAGTAGGCGCGGGCCATGGCGGGGCCCGTGCCGCCCGCCGTGTCCAGGGCGCGGCCCAGTGCCACGGCCTCCAGGGCGCCGACCGTCATGCCCTGCCCGTACAGGGGGTTGAAGCTGCACAGCGCGTCGCCGACGGCCACGAAGCCGGACGGCAGGTGGCGCAGCCGTTCGAAGCGGCGGCGGCGGGCGGCGGGGAAGGTGAACTTCTTCGCCTCGCCGTCGTCGACCGGCCGGGCCCCGGAGACGACGTCGCGTACGGCCTTGCTGGGCAGGGCGGCGGCGAACTCGGCGAAGCCCGCGGGGTCGGTGGGGGCGTGCGCGCGGTGCCAGCCGCCGAGCGTGACCATCCAGCGGTCGCCCTCGACGGCGAACACGGCGGCGGCCCGCTTGTCGCCGTTCGCTCCCGCCATCACGTGCGCCAGGCCGCCGCCGGCGAGCCGTTCGCCGGGCTGCCGGTGGAAGAGCCGGGTGGTGTAGCCGACGTCGACCTTCACGGCGTCGGTCTCGGGGGCCGGGCAGCCGAGGGCGCGCAGCCAGTTGTCGGCGCCCGCGCCGCCGCGTCCCGAGGCGTTGACGACGAGGTCGGCGCGGAGCGTTTCGCCGCTTTCCAGTTCCACTCCGGTGACCCGGCCGGTCGTACCGGTGAGTCCGCACACGGCGGTGCGGTCGCGGATCTCCACCGTGGGCAGGGCGGCGACCCGGGCGCGCACGGTGTGCTCCAGCAGGGCCCGGGTGAGGCTGAGGCCCTGGTCTCCGCTGCGGAAGCGCTGCCGCAGCGCGCCCATCTGGTGCATCAGGAGTTCGAGGCCGGGGTCGAAGGGCACCGCGCCCCGGGCGAGCAGCTCGCTGTCGATGCCGGGGAAGAGCTCCCCGAGCTTCCGCTTGCCGCTGAGCAGCAGCGCGTGCCCGTGCTCCGCGTGGGGCGCGCCACGGCGCGGGCTCGGAGTCCCGGGGAGGCTGTCCCGGTCCAGCACCGTCACTGTGGAGAAGTGCTCGGTGAGGATGCGGGCCGCCATGAGACCGCTCATCGATCCCCCGATGACCACGGCATGTCTGCCGACCACGGCCATGTTCTCTCCCTCTTCGTGCGTACGGGTCCTCGCGTGACCTGATCCGGGTCAGTGGCCGAGGCGGACGATCATCTTTCCGGTGTTGTCGCCCCGGAAGAGCCCGAGGAAGGCGTCGGTGCCGTTCTCGATGCCGTCGACGATCGTTTCGGTCCAGGTGAGTTCGCCGGAGAGGACCCGGGTGGAGACGTCCTCGACGAAGCGCGGCTGCAGTGCCTCGAAGTCGGTCACGAGCATGCCGCGCAGGCTGAGCCGCTTGCCGATGGCCTGTGCGAGGTTGCGCGGGCCCGGCGGGGCCTCGATGTCGTTGTACTGGGCGATGGCACCGCACATCGCGACGCGGCCGTGCTCGTTGAGCGAGGCGATCGCCGCTTCGAGGTGGTCGCCGCCGACGGTGTCGAAGTAGACGTCGATGCCGTCGGGGGCGGCCTTGGCGAGCTGTTCGGCGACGGGCGCGGTGCGGTAGTTGAAGGCGGCGTCGAAGCCGAATTCCTCGATGAGCGTCTTGACCTTGTCGTCGGTGCCGGCCGATCCGATGACCCGTGCGGCGCCACTGAGCCTGGCGAGCTGGCCGGCCTGGCTGCCGACGGCTCCCGCGGCGCCGGAGACGAAGACGACATCGCCCTTTTTGAAGGAGGCGACTTCGTAGAGCCCGGCGTAGGCGGACAGGCCGGTCATTCCGAGGACGCTGAGATACGCGGTGAGCGGTATCCCTTCCCGGCCCACCTTGGTGGCTTCGGCCGCGGAGATGTCCGCGTACTCCCGCCAGCCGGCGAAATGCAGGACGTGGTCGCCGGGTTCGAAGCCCGGAGCGTTCGCCGCGACGACCTCGCCGATGGCGTGGCCGCCGAGCGCCTCGTTCAGCTCGTAGGGCGGGAAATAGGCGTAGCCGGGGGTGACGCCCATCCGGCCGCGCATGTACGGGTCGACGGAGAAGTACAGGTTGCGGACCAGGACGCGGCCTTCGCCGGGTGCGCCGACGGCGGCCTCGCGCAGTGCGAAATCCTCCGGCTTCGGCTCGCCCTCGGGGCGGGCGACCAGATGCCATTCACGGCTGGTGGCGGGCAGTGCGCACATGACGCGGTTTCCTCTCTCTGACTTCATCGGTCTTTGCTGCGTACGTGTCCGGACGGCCGGGATCAGCGCTCGTCGGCCGGGTCGATGCCGTGGGGGAGGTTCAGCAGCCGGTCGAAGACGCGGTACTTCACGGGCAGGGCGTTCAGCGTCCGCATCCGGGCCCGGCGCAGCGCGGTCTGCCAGGGCGTGCTCATCGCCAGCGAGGACTCCTGGCGCCGCTGGAAGCCGGTCACGAAGTCCTTGTGCTTGCGGCGTTCGGCGAGGAACGCGGCGAACACGCCGGCCCGTACGACACCGTCGCGCTCGCCGCGGGCCAGGGCGGCGGCGATCAGCGGGGTCAGGCCGACGACGTCCTGGAAGGCGAGGTTGACGCCCTGCCCGAGGGTGGGTGTGCAGGTGTGGGAGGCGTCTCCGACGAGGACGAGCCCGTCGCGCGCCCACTGGTCCACCTGGGCGTTGAAGACCTCCAGGAAGCTGGTGTCGTCCCAGGACCGCAGGTGTCCTTCGAGCAGCGGGGCGAGGCGGGGGTCGATGGCGGCGACGCGCTCGCGGAAGCTGTCGAAGCCCGCCTTGCGCAGCGCGCCGAGGCCCTTCTTGGGGAGGTTGTGGCTGACCCGCAGGGCGTCCGGGTAGGTCGGCAGGACGGCGAGGTGCCGGTCGTGGTCGACGACGAGCTCCGATTCGAGGGCCCAGCCGTCGGGGCGGGGCAGCCTGAAGGAGAGCAGGTCCCGCTCGGCCTGGGCGATCTCCGGGTCCAGGCCGGCGGCTTTGCGCACCTTGGAGAAGCGCCCGTCGGCGCCCACGACGAGGCGTGCCGCTACCTCGACCGCGGTGCCGTCGCCCTGTTTGAGCACGGCGCCGCGGACCGCCCCGTCCTTCTCCAGCAGCCCGGTGAACCGGGTGCCCGCGGCGAAGGTGTGGTTCGGCAGCCCCGCCGCCCCTTCGTGGAAGGCGCGGATCAGAGGCGGCTGGGGGAATTCGATCGGCAGGGTGCCGACGGAGAAGCGGTTGTAGTCGACGTGGAAGATCCGGCGGCCTTCCAGCCACATGGTGACACCGGAGCTCTCCAGATAGCCGTGGCGTTCCAGCGCGGGACCGAATCCGAGCCGGCGCAGGGCGATCACCGATGGCGCGGCGAGGCTTTCCCCCCGGAAGTCCCGTTCGAAGTCCGGCTGCTTCTCCACGACGAGGACGTCGATGCCCCGGCGGGCGAGCAGGCAGCCCAGCAGTGCGCCGGCCGGGCCGCTGCCCACGATCAGCACATCGGTTTCGTTCGGTATTCCCACGTCAACTCCGGTGTTTTCGTCATGAGATGCAAAGCGGGGTTCAGCCGTACACGGTCCGGACGAGACGCATGAGGATGTCCATCGTGCGGGGGGTGCGCCGGAAGGACAGCGGCTGGAGGAGGGGCCGTATGCGCTGTCGGGTCACGGACTGGGTGCGGGAGAATTCCCGCAGCCCCTCCGGTCCGTGCACCCGGCCGAATCCGGAGGCGCCGGTGCCGCCGAAGGGCAGTCCGGGTACTCCGGCGAAGGCCAGTACCGAGTTGACCGACACCATTCCGGTGCGCAGCCGCCGGGCGATCGCGGGCCCTCGTGTGCGGGAGTAGACGGCGGCTCCGAGCCCGTAGGCGCAGGCGTTGGCCTTCTCAACCGCCTCGCCCATGGAGGCGACCCGGTTGATCACGATGACCGGGCCGAAGGTCTCCTGGGTGAGCGCGTCCGAGTCCTCGGGCACATCGGTGAGGACGACCGGATCGACATAGGGGGCGCGCACGGAGTGGGGGCCGCCGAGCAGGGCGCTCCCGCCCCGGGCGAGGGCGTCCTGGATGTGCGCGGCGACGATGCCGGGCTGTTCCGGGGTGGTCATCGGACCGATGTCCGACTCGCGCGCCGCGCCGGCCCGGAGGTCTTTCGCATGGGCGACGACGAGCTCGGTGAACCGCTCGGCGACGGCCTGGTGCACGTAGACCCGCTCCACGCCGACGCAGGTCTGCCCGGCGTTGGACAGGCCGCCCCACACCGTGGCGTCCGCCGCCGCCTCCAGGTCCGCGTCGTGGTCGACGATCACGGCGTCCTTGCCGCCGCATTCGAGCAGCACCGGGGTGAGGCTTTCGGCGCACGCCGCCATGACGCGCTTGCCGGTGGCGGTCGAGCCGGTGAAGGCGATCTTGTCGACTCCGGAGCGGCACAGGGCACCGCCGGTCTCCCCGAAGCCGAGGACGACGTCGAGGACCCGGTGCCCGGGCACGGCTTCGGCGAAGGTGTCGGCGAGCCACCGTCCGGTCGCGGGGGCGTACTCGCTGGGCTTGAACACCACGGCGTTGCCGGCGGCCAGGGCGTGGGCGATCGGGCCGATCGGGATGAACACCGGGTAGTTCCACGGCCCGATCACCCCGACCACCCCGAGCGGGTGGTGGTCGACGGTGGCGCTGTGGTTGAACATCAGCAGCCCGGGGCCCACCCGGCGGCGCCGCAGCACCTTCTCGGCGTGGGCCGCCGCCCAGCGCAGGTGGTCCACCATCAGGATCACTTCGAGCTGCGCGTCGGCCCGGGTCTTGCCCGTCTCGGCCGAGATCAGCTCGATCAGTTCGTCGGCGCGCCGCAGCAGCAGCCGCCGCCAGGTGTCCAGGTGCTTGCGGCGGGCGGCGAAGCCGATCCCCGACCAGCGGGCCGCGGCCGCGCGGGCGCCCTCGACGGCGGCGGTCACCTCGGCGGCGGTGTGGACCGGGTAGCGGCCCAGCTCGCGCCCGTCACGCGGGTCGCGGGAGATGATCTCCCGCGCGGTGTCCACTGTGGTCATGCCACCGCTCCCGTGCCGGACGGGGCCGAGGCCGCGGGCCGCGCGTCGCGCGGGTGCAGCTTCACCCAGACGTCGCTCATCGGGCGCAGGGAGATCGAGGTGTCCCCGTAGCGGATGAAGTTGCCGGGCAGCACGCTCAGCCGGAAGCGCTGGCTGATCATCGCGACGGCGATCCGCAGCTCCAGCAGCGCCATGTAGTTCCCGATGCACATCCGGGCGCCCGCGCCGAAGGGGAAGTAGGTCATCCGCGGGCGCTGCTTGACCAGGTGGGGGTCGAAGCGGTGCGGGTCGAACGCCTCCGGGTTGTCCCAGTAGCGCGGATTGCGGTGGGAGACGAGGGGCGAGAGCAGCACTGAGGACTTGGCCGGGATGCGGTAGCCGCCGAGTTCGTCGTCGCCCACGGCATCGCGGGGGTAGACCCAGATCGGCGGGTAGAGGCGCAGGGACTCGTCGACGACCTGCTTGGTGTACTGGAGTTCCTCCACGTCCTCGGGGCCGGGCACCCGGCCGCCCAGGACGCGGTCGATCTCCTCGTCCATCTCCTCCTGTGCGGCGGGGTTGTTGGCCACGGACAGCAGCGTCCACAGCAGCGCCACAGCGGTCGTCTCGTGGCCGGCGAGATAGATGGTCAGCATCTCGTCGCGGATCTCCTCGTCGCTCCACCGCTCCCCGGTGACCGGGTCGGTGGCGGCTTCGATCAGCTCCATCAGGCGGCCTTCGCCGGTGCGCGCGTGCCGTTCCCTGATCTCTTCGACCAGCCGGCCGAAGATCCGGCGGTCGCGGGCTATGGAGCGGTTGCGCTTCGTCGGCAGCCAGGACGGCAGCATCTCGGCGACCGAGCCGTGTTTGAACATCACCTCGACGACGTTGTCCACGACGTCCTTGAGCACGGGGGCCGCGGGCTTGATGTCAAAGCCGAACAGGGAGCGGCTCAGCGTGACCAGGGTCAGCTTCAGCGTCTCGGTGATCAGGTCGACGGGCTCGCCCCGGTGGGCGCGCTCCTCCCACTCGTCGAGCATCTCGTTGGTCGCGTCCACCACGTAGGGGCCGACGGCCGTCACGGCCTTGCGCAGGAAGGCGGGCTGGACGGCCCGGCGGTGCGACTTCCAGAAGTCGCCGTCCGTGGTGAGCAGCCCGTCGCCCATGACGGTCTTGAACTGCTCGTAGAGGCTGCCGCGGACGTAGTTGCCGCTGTTCTCCTTCAGTACGCGGCCGACCGCGTCCGGGTCCGAGACCAGGTAGACGGTCTGCGGGCCGAGCTTCATCCGGCTGATCTCGCCGTAGTCACGCTGGACCTGGAGCAGGAATTCGGCGGTGGACGTCTTCCACTGGGGAAGGCTGCCCAGGACCGGCACACCCCGCGGCCCGGGAACCTGCCGCAGGGCCGCGGTACGCGACGTGGTCGTCATGCTGTCGTCACCTCAAGGATCGACTGGTTACGGCGTCGGGAACTGCCGGCGGATGAACGCGCCGTCGAAGACGGAGTCGGGCACCAGCCGGCGCAAGGCGATCGTGCTCGCGGCGAGGAGGCCGACCGGGTAGCGCGCCCGCGGCCTGCGGGCGCGTACGGCCTTCTCGATGGCCGCCGCCACCTGGTCCGCTTCGATGGCGAAGGTGCCGGCCAGCGTCTTGCGGGTGCGGTTGTAGAGGGCGTCGTAGTACTCGGCCGTCCGTTCGTGGAAGCGCCGGTAGGGGGAGTCCTCGCGGGGCGCCGGCAGCCGGTCGATGAACGCCTGGCCCCACGCGGTGTGGACGGGCCCCGGCTCGACGACCACGACGCGGATGCCGAAGCCGGAGACCTCCAGGCGCAGCGCGTCGCTGAGCGCTTCGACGGCGTGCTTGCTCGCGTGGTAGTAGCCGCCGCCCGGTGCCGCGTAGCGCCCGAAGATCGACGAGACGTTGACGACCGTGCCGCCGCCGTGCTCCCGCATGCCCGGCAGGACCAGCTGGGTGAGCCGGACCAGGCCGAAGACGTTCGTCTCGAACTGGTCGCGGACGCGGTCCAGTCCGGTCTCCTCGAAGGTGCCGGACAGGCCGTAGCCCGCGTTGTTCACGAGGACGTCGATCCGGCCGTGCTCGGCGGTGACGCCCTCGACGGCCGCGCGCACGGAGTCCTCGTCGGTGACGTCCAGGGCGCGGGTGTCCGTCCCCAGCTCCCGCAGGGCTTCCAGCGTCCCGGGGTCGCGGGCCGTGGCGACGACCCGGAGCCCGGCCCGGTGCAGCCGGACGGCGGTGGCGCGGCCGATCCCCGACGAGCAGCCGGTGATCAGCGCGACGGGCTGTGGTGTGCTCACCCGAAGACCCCGAGTTGCTTGGCCAGCTCCATGCCGTCCATGGAGAACCAGCTCTCGGTGATCTTGCCGTCCTTGAAGTGGTCGATGACGATGCCCCAGATCTCGAAGCTCCGCCCGGAGGCCGGGATGCCGTGGTAGTCCTCGCCGGTGTGCGAGCCGCGCGCGGTGAACCGCTGGACGATCTTGCTGTCGCCCTCCTCGATCCATTCGTCGACGGTCACGTGGAGGTCGGGGAACGACGCGCGCTGGATCCTGACCCACTCGCGCAGGTGCTCCAGCCCCTCGAAGCCCTCGGCCACCGTGCCGTGGCTCACGTGCTCGGGGACGGCCTTCGCGTAGACGGCGTCGAGGTCGCCCTTGTTGAGGCACTCCTCGTAGTAGTGCTCCAGCAGACGGCGGTTGGCGCTGATCTCGGACATGGTCTTCTTCCTTCGTTCGTCGGTCAGTTGGCGTGGCAAGGCCGGTGGAGCACGGCCACGAGTGCGCCGGTGGCGGCGTCGGTGATCCGCCAGACCCCGAGGGCGGGGTCGACGGCGATGCGGGTGCGGGCCGGCACCGGGCCGCACACCGAGATCCGGTGCACGGTCAGCGGGTCCGGGGTGCAGGGCAGCCCGGGGATGCGCTCGGAGACGGCCCGCACGATGTTCTCGATCGCGGCGACGGGGACCGCGCACGGCGGCGGCTGCGGCACCGCCCACAGGTCGCCGGGGTGGCAGCTGCCCACCTCCGTGACAATCCGGTGGGCGCCCTCCTGGCGCCAGGCGGCGAGCGGTACGGCCAGGCCGCGCCACTCCAGGACCGGCGCCCCGGTGAACAGGGTGGCCTCGCCGGAGGGTCCGACGGCCGACTGCGGCGCTCCGGTGCCGGCCGGGCCGCCCGGGCTGCCGAAGACCAGCCGGACCCGGCCGCTCTGCTCGCAGCCGGCCCGGTGGAAGGTGACCTCGACGCACCACCGGCCGTCCACGTCCGCGCCGCGCACCTCGCGCCGCAGCCGTATCCGCCCGTCCGCACCCGCGCGCAGCAGCGCCCAGGGCACCGACAGGTCCTCCACCGCGAGCAGCACCTGCCGGGGCAGGTGCTCCGGCACGATCCACTCGGCTCCCCGTACGGCGTTCTCCAGGAGCAGCCCCACCGGCACGGCGGGCTCGCCGTGCACGGTGAAGTCGCCCACGGCCGGAGTGGTGTCCGGGTCGAACTCGACCATGGACACCAGCCGTTCATGCGCCCTGAAGTATGCGGGCGCACCGAGGTGGAAGATCTTCGGGTAGGTGTCGGAGAAGCCGGGCAGGCACTCGGCCACGGGGTAGCTGACCGCCTGCACCGGGTCCAGCGCCTGCCCCAGCGGGCCGACGAAACTGATCTCCCCGCGGGTGCCGGCGAGCAGTTCGGCGTGCCAGTGGGCCAGGCCGTCGGCCACCCCCATCGCGGCCATGTACCGCAGGCTGGCCTCGAAGTTGGCGATCAGGCCGAGCCGGGCCCAGGTGGGCCAGGCCAGTGTCATCACCGGGAAGGAAGCCTGCCGCCCGGCCCACAGGCCGAGCCGGGCCAGGCACTCGTTGGCCGCCGCGTAGTCGAACTGGCCGACCATGCCGCCGAGCCGCCCGGTGAGGGAGCCCACCGTGCAGAAGACCTTGAGTTCCCTTTCCCGTACGGCCCTGAAGAGGTGCAGGAACGCGTCGACCTTGGTGCCCACGACCGCCGCGATGTCGGCGTCGGACTTGCCCGGGAGCCGGACGGGCCGGTCGACGCCCGCGTTGTGGATGACGGCGGTCAGCCCGGGAAGCGCGGCGACGAGCGCCTCGACCTGCTCGCGGTCGGTGACGTCGCACGAGCGGTACTCGATGCGCAGGCCGTCGGCCCGGGCGCGCAGCAGGTTCCCGACGAGTTCCCAGGTGCTCTCCGCGCGGGCGATGTCCCGGCGGATCTCGGTGACCGGGCGCCCGTCGCGGTGCTGCGCCCACAGGGCACGGCGCCGCTCCCGGAGGGCCTCGGGGGTGAGGTCCTCCCAGGTCTCGGGCGCGGGGAGCGCGGCCCGGCCCGTGACCACGACGCGCATCCCGTGCTCGGCGGCGAGGCGGCGGGCCAGGGCCATGCCGATGCCGCGCCCGCCGCCGCTCATGAGCAGCGTGTCGGAGGCGTCGAAGGACAGCGTGGCGGGGCCGGGTCCGGCCGCCTCGGGGGTGAGCGTCCAGCGGTGGCCGTCCCGGTGCCCGATCTCGCTGAGCCCGCCCAGACCCAGCTCGTCGGCGACCAGCTCGGGCAGCCGCCCGGCGTCCGCCAGCGGGACGTCCAGGACGCGGGCGGCGCAGTTGGGCAGTTCGCGGTGGAGCGTTTTGGCCAGCCCGGCCCACAGGCCGCCCAGCGGCTGGGCCAGGTCGTCGTCCGGGTGGTAGCCCATGCCGCCGCCGAGGTAGGTGACGGCGAGGTAGGTGAGCCGGTCCGCGGCCGTCTCGGCGCTCCACTGCGCGTAGCAGTGCCGCAGGACCGCGAACGTGCGCAGCAGCGCGTCGTGCCACTGCCCCTGCTCGCCCGGGGCGAAGGGCTCGGCCAGGGTGAGGTCGACGATGGTGTCGGGGACCGGCCCGCGCGGTGTCCCGGCTCCGGTCCGGGCCGGGGCGTCGGCCACCTCGGCGCCCCGCGCGCGCAGCGCCGCGCGGACCCGGTCGGCCACGTCGCTGTCGTCGGCGACGACCACGACGGTCCGGCCGGCGAGCGGACGGGCCGGCCGCGCGGCGCCGGCGGGTGCCAGGCGCCACAGCATGCGGTGGACCGGCTCGGTCCCGTCGGCCTCCGTGGCCTCGCTCCCGGTGGCCGGGGCGGCTTCGGTCAGCAGTGTCATCGCGTGCGACCGCCCGCCCCGGCCGGGACCCCGGCGGACCCGGCGGCGGCACCGGGGTGCACCACGTCGGTCCGCGGGTCCAGCCGGCCGATCACCACGGCGTCCAGGCCCTTCATCTGGGCGACGATCCGCCCGCCGGGCGCGACCGCGACGAAACGGTTCTCGGTGCGCCCCTCCCCGCCGGAGGCGGCGAATCCGGGGTTGGTGACGTAGAGGTCCAGCTGTCCGTGCCGCTCGGTCAGCTCGATGTCGTTGGCCTGCTGGTAGAGGTCGATGCGCCGGATCGACAGCGGGGCCGCGACCGGGACCAGACCGTCGGCCGGGTCGAGCACCCCGGTCCTGGCGAGCGCGTCGAGCAGCACCGCCGGCATCAGGAACGACTCCCAGGGGCCCGGCTGCGCCGCCAGCCGCGCCCGGTAGGTGGAGCGGGCGCCCCGCGGGTGTCTGCGGGTGTCCGTGGTCGCCTCGAAGGGGCCCGTGAGCAGCACCGGCGCCGACGCGACGTGGTACGGGTCGACGACCGGGTGCTCCCCCGCCGCCTCCCATTCCGGCCACCGCGGTGCGTCGGGGAAGCGGGAGCTGATCAGGACGCGGGCCGTGAAGTGCTGCTGGTCGGCGCGGAGCAGCACCCCCGAGGGGGAGATCACGTCGTGCGCGATGTCCACGGCGACGGTCGTCAGGTCGCCGATCCGCTCGACGACCCGGGCGGTGATCCGCTTCGGGGACTGCCGCACGTCACGGCGCACCTGGAGGAAGTGCAGGAAGCGCAGGTCCTCGAAGGCGACGACGCAGCCGCCGGGCACCAGGGCGAGAGCGGCCTCGGCCGCCATCTCGGTGACGAAGGTGCCGGGCAGGGTGGCGATGCCGCGGACGCGGTGGTGCTCCAGGTAGGCGTCCGTGTCGAGATCGAACCGGCACTCGAAGCGAACGGTGTCCTGGCCGTCCTGCGGCGCCGTGTCGACGGCACGCCGCAGGTAGAACCGGCCCCGGTCGGCCGGGGCGGCCCGGTCCGTCCGGGTCAGGTAGCCGGGGTAGAACTTCTCGACGGTGGCCCGCTCGGCCTCGCCGAGGTGGACCGTCGACGCCACCCGCCGGGGAGCGCCCAGCTCCGCCAGGAAGTGGCCGATGCCCTCGGCGACCGGCATGTGGCTGTAGGAGCCCGCCCGCTTGAAGTAGTCGCGGGTCAGCTCGTCGGCGCCCATGCCGACCTCGTCCCACAGCGTCCAGCCGATGACGAACTCGTCCGTCCCGGTGGTCGCCGCGGCGTGTGCGGCGGCGGTGGCCAGGTAGTCGTTGCCCGACGCGTAGTCGGCCTCGCCGCGCTGTCCGAAGTACCCCAGCAGCGAACCGAAGTCGCACCACATGCGCGGTGGGCGACCGGCCAGGGCGCGGTGCAGGTTGCGGTGTGCGGCGATCTTGAGGTCGCGGATCCCGCGGAACTCCGCGAAGTCCTTGTCGCGGATGAGCGCGGACCGGTTGACGCCCGGCGCGTTGATCACCAGGTCGATCCGGCCGTGCTCCGCGGCGACCGTGTCGATGGCGGCCCGTACCGACTGCTCGTCGCGGGCGTCGCACGGCAAGTACGTCACCCGTCCCCCGCCGGTGTGGGCGGCCATCCGCGCCAGGTTCCGGCGGGCCGCTCGCGCGTCCACCATCCGGTCGAAACGCCTGCTGATCGCGGCGACCGTTCCGCCGCCTTGCCGCAGCTGACCGGAGATGTACGCGGCGCGGGTCGCCGCGAACTCCTCTTCGCTCCCCTCGAAGACCTCGGCCGGATAGTCGTCGATGGGGTTGCTGCCCAGGACGTAGAGGCGGCTCCGGTAGCGCTCGGCGACGGCGGTCAGCAGCTCGGCGGTGATGCCGCGCGCGCCGCCGAGAGCGACGATCACCGAGTCGCGGTCCAGCGGCCGGTGGCCGCCCGTCTCGGCCCGCTGCGGGGTGAGCGCGGGGACGAGGCGCCGCTCGCCGTCGTGGTGCACGACGGGGAAGACGCGCGCGCAGGCCCGCTCCCGGCCGACCAGCGCCGCGGCCTCGGCCGCGTCACCGGTGGGGGTGAGCAGCGCGAAGCAGTCGGCGTCGGCCAGTTCCAGGTCCACGCACTTGACCAGGCCGGTGAAGAGCCCGGCGAACGGGTGCGGCACGCCGTCCGCCGCCGCGCCCAGCAGCGCGAAGACCACGGACGCGGCCGGGTCGTCGAGCTCCTCGAAACGCTGCTGGAGCACGAGGAAGGCCAGGTCGTGCAGGGCGGTCACCGGGGCCGCGTCCGAGGTGAGGGCTGTGGCGGCCGGCGTGCTCCGCGACAGGTCGCTCACCACGACGACGTGCCGCAGCGGGCCCGGCAGGGCCGCAAGGGCCGCCCGCACGTCCTGCGGGGTGCTCGCCACGTCCTCGGTGCTCAGTACGGTCGCCCGGGCCGCCGGACCGGCGAAGCGCTCGGCCAGCTCCCGGCGGTCGGTGAGGATCAGTGCCCCGTCCGGGACGGCGGTGCCCTCCGGGCCGGTGGGCACGCCCGCGTCGGGCCGCAGCGAGGTGACGTACCGCCGCACGAGCGTGTCGGGCCCGGCGTCCTCGGCGGGGGTGCCGGGCACGGACACCAGCAGCCGGGTGGCCGCGTCGGTCCCGTTCTCGTGGCACCGGATCTCCGTGGTGCCGGCGGACCGCTGGAGCGCGCGCAGGATCTCCGCGCCGCCGGATGCGCCGAGGTAGCGCCCGAAATCTCCGTCGGAGCCGCAGTCGAGCACGGTGTCGGCGCCGCCGGCCGCGCGCTGCCGCCCGGCCGTCGGTTCGTCGACGTACGCGAGCACCTTCAGCCCCGCCCGGCGGGCCCGGCTCTCGGTGGTCAGGCCGAACAGGAAGGCGCCTTCGGCCAGCTCGGCGGGCGGGGTGTCGAAGACCTCGGTCAGCAGGTCCTGGTACTCGGCCAGGCTGTTGCCGTTGATGCCGCCGGCCAGGACGAAGTCCAGTTCGCCGCTGCGCAGGTAGCGCGTCGCGGTGGCGAACGCCGACAGCGTCGAGGCGAGACCCGTGTCGACCGTGATGTTCGGGCCGTGCAGGTCGAAGTAGTTGGCGACCCGCGCCGAGATGACGTTGGGCATCATGCCCGGGAAGGAGTCCTCGTTCGACGGCGGCACCAGCGAGCGCACCCGCTCGCGCAGACCGTCCAGCACGCCCGTCAGGTGGGGCGAGGCGCCCAGAGCGGCGTCCTCGCGCAGACAGCGTTCGATGTCGTCGAGGTAGCAGCGGACCGCGTACAGCATCGCGGCCCGGGTCGGCCCCATGTGGCCGATGACCACGCCCGTGCGCGCGGCGTGCTCCTGCCAGAAGTCGGGGAGCTGATCGCGCAGGGAGTGGGCGCACTGGAGGATCATCAACTGGCAGCGGTCGATGGTCCGTACGGTCGCCGGGGGCATCCTGACCTGCTGGAAGGGCGGGGCCGGGTACTTCTCGCCGAACGTCGGCGCCACGTCGTGGGCGCCGGACAGCCACGCCTGCACGTCCTGCGGGCTGTCCGCCCCGGGCAGTTTCGCGGACCAGCCGACGACGGCGATGCGGTCCGTGTCCGGGAGCGGCCGCTGCCGCTCGGAGGCCGGGAGACCGGCCGCGGCCGCGGCATTCCGGGGCTCCGGAGACTTCGGGGACCCGTCGGTCGGGCTTGCGTCGGTCAGGATGAGGTGCGCGTTGGTGCCGCCGAAGCCGAAGCCGGATATCGCGGCCGTGCGGCTCCGGTCCGGCGAGGCGGGCCAGGGGCGCGAGGCGCTGGAGATCTCCAGCGCCGTCGTGCTCATCTCGAAGCTGTCGGGCGCACTGCGGAAACGGTACTGCCCGGGGATCGTCTCCTCCTGGAGGGCCAGGACCGACTCGATCAGCGAGACGACCCCGGCCGCCCAACCGGTGTGACCGATCAGCGACTTGTTGGAGGTGACGGCGGCGGAGCGCCCGACACCGTAGTACTGGCGGAGCGTGGTGAACTCGGCCAGATCACCGGCCGGGGTGCCGGTGGCGTGCGCGTTGACCCAGTCGATGTCGTCCCCGCCGATGCCGCCCGCCTCCAGCGCGCGGCGCACCGCCACGCTCTGTCCGGCCGAACTCGGCGCGTACACCGCCTTGCCCTTGCCGTCGGACGACGAACCGAACGCCTTGAGCACGCCCAGCACGCGGTCGCCGTCCGCCCTGGCCCGGCTCATCCGCTTCAGGACGACGACGCCGGCGCCGTCCGCGAAGATCACCCCGTCGGCCTCGGTGTCCAGCGCGTGGACGGCCCCCCGCTCGGACAGGCCCTTGAGCTTGGAGAACAGCACGGTGCCGCGCGGCGCGAGCGCGAACGCCCCACCGCACACCGCGATGTCCTGCTTGCCCATGAGAAGGCCCTTGATGCCGATGTCGACGGCGTACAAGGAGGAGGAGCAGGCGGTGTCCACCATCTGCAACTGGGTGTCCTCGGGCAGCACGCCCGACATGGCCTCGCGCCCGACCTGGTGCGGCAGGAAGCGCGGCGCGCCGCCGGCGCCCCGGTGGTAGCGGCCGGACAGGGCCCGGTCGACGCCGGCGAGCAGCCGCTCGCGGTCCGCGGCCCCGATGTCCAGCCCGGCGGTGATCTCCGAGGTGAGGTGCCTGGTCGAGGCGAGGACGCCGGCCTCCTCCAGGTGCTGGCTCCCGTCGGCGGTGTAGCCGACGTGGAAGGAGTACCGGTCGCCCTGCTTGCGGTGGACGCCGTCCAGCGCCTGCACGAGGGAGTGACGCAGCCACAGGGTGGTCAGCTCGGACTCGTCCGGCGCGCCGGACAGGCCCTGGAGGGCGGCCGCTTCGGGGTGGAAGTCGGTGATGAAGACGCAGGTGTCCTGGTACGACTTGTCCTCGTCGGTGCGGTCGGACGAGGAGAAGTTCGCCCGCTCCCAGCGGTCCTCGGGGACCTCGATGAACAGCTCGCGCCCGGTCGTCCGCAGCTGCCAGAACTCCTCGGGGCTGCTGGCACCGCTGACGGCGAGGCCCATGCCGACGACGGCGATCTCGTCGTCCCAGTCCTCTTCGGCCGGCTCACCGGCGACGGGCTGCACAGCGGTCGGGTTCTCGACCACCGGGCCCGCGTCGGCCGCCTTCTCAAACACCGGGCCCGCGGTGACCGAGTCCTCGAACACCGGGTCCCCGACGGATGCACTTCCCTCCGCCGGCTTCACGGCAGCCGGGCTTCCGGCCGCCGCCTCCCCGGCAGGGGCCGGTGCCGCGTCCGCCCGGTCCGCGGCCGAGGGCGGCGCGGGGGACAGCAAGCGTGCCCCCAGGCTCAGCCCGCCGTCCGCGAGCAGCACCTGGCCGGTGATCCAGCTCGCCCGCTCCGACGCGAGGAACGCCACGACCTCGGCGAACTCCTCCGGCCGGCCCAGCCTGCCCAGCGGGGTGCCCGCGATGACGGCGGCCTGCATGGCGGCGGCGTCCGGGAACGCGTCGGCCACCTCGCTGGTCAGCATCCCGGCGGACGCCGTGTTCACCCGGATGTTGTCCTTGGCGAACTCGACGGCCAGGTAGCGGGTCGCGGCCTCGGCCGCGGCCTTCGCCGGGGCACAGGCGAGGTAGTTGGCCATCACCATCGACGAGCCGCCGAGCGCGGAGACGGTGACGATGGAACCCCCGCCGCCGCGCGCCATCAGGGGAGCCGCCGCGCGCGCACACCGCAGGCCGCCCTTGAAGTTCGTGTCGAGCGCCTTGTCGAGGTGGTCGTCGGTGACCTCGTCCACCGGTACGAGCGCGCCGTCGGCCGCGTTGTTGACGAGGATGTCGAGCCTGCCGAAGCGGCGGTCGATCTCCGCGAACATCTTCGAGACCTGCTCGGGGCGGGCCACGGAGAACCGGAGCAGGTCCACCTCGGCGCCGCGGGCCCGCAGTTCCTCCTGGGTGCGCTTGGCCTGCTCGTGCGAATGGAAGTAGTTGACCAGAACGTGGGCGCCCCGGTCGGCCAGCGTCGTGGCGATCGCCTTGCCGACGTTCTTGGCGCCACCGGTGACCAGTGCGATCTTGCCCGCCAGATCCCCCGCCCGGCTCATGCGGCTGCTGTTTCGAGCCGGTGGCGTCCGAGCTCGCCCTCGATCAGGCCGACGATCCGGTCCAGCGTGTCGTAGTCGGCCAGCCGGAAGTTCGAGCCGCGCGCCGGCAGTCCGTAGTGCTGCGAGGCGCGGGCGAGCAGTTCGACCTGCTTGACCGAGTCCACGCCCAGCTCGGCCTCCAGCAGGGCGTCGGGCGTGAAGACCTCCTCCGGGTACTCCAGCGCCTCGGCGTACAGCGTCCGCAGCGTGGCGAGGAGATCGTCCCGGGCCGGCGCGGGGGCCGGGGCCGGTGCCGGTGCCGGTGCCGGTGCGGCGGCCTTCGCGGCGGCCGCTTCGGGGGCGGGCACGGCGGCGGGTGTCCGCCGCGCGCTCCGCAGCGACACCACCTTGCGGTTCACCAGGTCCACGACCTCGTGCCGGGCGCTCGCCCAGACCTCCGCGAACTCCTCGTCCGACAGCTCCGGCGCCAGGTGCGACCGGATGGCCTCGACGCCGTCCAGGGAGTCGGCGAGCCCCGCGCGGCGCAGGGCCGCCAGCGTCGCGGGCAGCGACGGTTCGCCGTCACGCCCGGTGGCCAGCGTGGCCACCGCGGTGACCTCGGCCCCGGAGGGGAGGATCTTCGGTACCAGCGACGTCAGCCCGGCGCGGCCGCCCGCCTCGACGAAGACCCGCTCGCCGCGCTCGTACAGCGCTTCGACGGCCGCGGCGAAGCGCACCGGCAGGGTGAAGTGGCCGGCGAGGTGGTCGTCCAGCCGCTCGTCGTCCTGGTAGAAGCGCTGGAGGATCGGCGAGTACACCGGCACGGTCAGGGGCCGCCTCGGGACGCTCCGCACGAACTCGGCGAACCGCGGGGCCACGCTGGCCAGTGCGGGGTTGTGGAAGGCGAAGGGGGTGTCCAGCTCGACGACGCCCATCTTCAGCTGCCCCGCGACGGCGCGCACCTGGGCGATGGCCTCGCGGGGACCGCTCAGCACCGTCTGCCGGTCGTGGTTCTCGGTGGCGACGGCGAGCAGCGGGTGCTCCACCAGTCCCACCAGGTGCGCGGCCCGCTTCGGCGACGTCGACAGGGCCGCCATCGAGCTGCCCGCGAAGTTCGCCTCGCCGACGAGCGCCGTACGGCGCACCACGATGCGGGCGCCGTCTTCCACGGAGTACGCGCCGGCGGCGACCAGGGCGGTGATTTCACCGAGGCTGTGGCCGACGAGCGCGGAGGGGCGCACGCCGCTGTCGGTCAGGATGCGGTGAGCGGCCAGGGAAGCGCCGTAGATCGCCAGCTGGGACACCCAGGGCGCGTCTTTGAGGAGCTCCGCCAGCTCGACCGGCTCCCCGCCCAGCAGGACGTCCGACACCCGCCGCGAGAACAGCTCGACCGAGACCGTGTCGATGCTCTCGAAGACGGCCCTGACCTGCGGGTTCGTCTGGTCGGCACGGCTGAGCGCAGCACCGTCGAAACCGCCTTGCCCAGGGAAGAGCACTACGGGTCCCATGGCCTTCTCCGTTTTGGTCATCGTTGGTTTTCCTCCGTGCAAGGTGTACGTACCGTCGTGCCGCTCCGCTGGGTTCACGGTTTCGGGCTGCGCAGCAGCAGCCGGCCCATCGGCCCGAGGCCGGCCGCGGTCAGCCGGTCCGCCAGTGCGGCAGCGGCGGCGGGCTGTCCGGGGAGTCCGTGCAGCAGCAGACGCAGCAGCCGGATCTTCACCGGCAGGCCGCCGGACTCGTTCAGGTAGTCGAAGAGGTCGCGGAAGTTGGTCCGGGAGTAGAACTCGGCCGGCGGCACGACGGTGGCGAAAAGCCCGATCATGCCGCGCGCGTGGCGCGGGCTGCGGCTCATCGCCTCGATCAGCGCCTGCTCTTCGGGCGAGTGGTCGGCGATTTCGGCGTAGTCGCGGGTGTAGTCGTAGTGGTCCACCAGCAGCACGTCACGGCGGTGCCGGTAGGAGGACAGGGCCTGGGCCATCGGACGGCGTCCGGAGAGCCCGTCGCCGACCGCTTCGGCCAGCAGCTCCGCGCCGAGCAGGGCGTGGGTGATGCCCGAGGCCGTGATGGGGTCGCGGGTCGCGGACGCGTCGCCCACCAGGGCCCACCCCGGGCCGCGCGGAACGCGGAGGAAATTGGGTACGGCGCCGGTGAGCCACCGGTCCGCGCGGCGGGTGTCGCGGAGCTTTCCGGCAAATTCCGGGTCGACCCCCGCGAAAGCGTCGATGACCTTCTTGTCGATCTCGTCGCCGGTGCTCGCGGCCGGAAATTCCGCCGTCGGCCAGGCCACCCCCACAATGGTCAGACCATCGTGCGTGGGCCAGGTGAACGGATGGGTCCTATTACTCCGGTACGTGCGTACCAGGGATTCCGGCGGGAGCCCCTCCCAGTAAGTCCAGTAACTCTTGCTGAGGACCGGATCGGCGCGGTACTTGGCGGCGCCGACGAGCTCGGCGATTTTCGAGTTCTTCCCGTCGGCTCCTATTACTATCGCGGCCTTCTCGGAAAAGGAACCCGTTTCTTTGGAGGTGCCGGTGACTCCGATGACGGTTCCGTCGTCATCGCGCAGCAGCCCCTGCACGGACGCTCCCTCGCGCAGCTCGGCGCCGGCCTCGACCGCGCACCGCACCATCGCGTGGTCGAGCGCCGCCCGGGGCGGCGACAGGGCGTAGTCCACCCGCAGATCGCCGTCCGACACGGCCTCAAGAGGTGCCTCCAGGCGGACCGGGCCGCTCTGGAGACTGTATCGCCGCACTTCCGGCACGGTGTGTCCGGTGAGCTCGGCCAGCACTCCCCACTGCCGCAGCCTGAGAACGCCCGGCGGGTGGATGAGGTTCGTGGACGAGGCCGTCGGGCTGGGGAAGCGGGCCCGGTCGAGCAGGAGCACCCGGTACCCGCGCCGGGCCAGAAGCATCGCCACCGCCGACCCGGAAATGCGTGCACCCGTGACAATCGCGTCGTACATAAGCTCCCCCTCCCGGCCTCGGACACATGACTCGCTCTGCGTCCCGCGGCTTCCAGGAGAGCTACGCAGTGCGTCCCGGCTTGCGTCAAGGAATTAAGGAGATTACGTCAGGTCGCCGCCCGGACCTGACGTAGTCTCGGAGCCGGTCTTGAGGAAGTTTCACCGCCGGGAGAAGCTGAAGCTTATGAGCGAGCACTTCGACGTCGTAGTTCTGGGCGCGGGTCCCGGCGGTTACACCGCAGCGGTGCGATCCGCCCAGCTGGGGCTGAAGACCGCCGTCGTGGAAGAGAAGTACTGGGGCGGGGTCTGCCTCAATGTGGGGTGCATTCCGTCCAAGGCGCTGCTGCGCAATGCGGAATTGGCGCACATTGTCACGCAGCAGGCCGACACCTACGGGATCGAGACCTCCGGGCCGGTCCGGTTCGACTTCGCGGCGGCTTTCCGGCGCAGCCGCAAGGTCGCGGACGGCCGTGTCGCCGGAGTGCACTACCTGATGCGCAAGAACGGCATCACCGAGTACGACGGCCGGGGCACCTTCACCGACGACCGCACGCTCCACGTCACGCTCGCCTCCGGAGCGGTCGAGACCCTCACCTTCGACCATTGCGTCATCGCGACGGGCGCCACCACCCGCCTGCTGCCCGGCACGTCACTGAGCCCGCGCGTGGTCACCTACGAGGAGCAGATCCTCACCGAGGAGCTCCCCGAGAGCATCGTGATCGCCGGTGCCGGCGCCATCGGGGTCGAGTTCGCCTATGTGCTGCACAACTACGGCGTGCGGGTGACCCTCGTCGAGTTCGCCGACCGTCTCGTCCCCACCGAGGACGCCGACGTCTCCCGGGAACTGCTGCGGCACTACCGCAAGCTGGGCATCGAGATCCTCACGTCCACCCGGGTCGAGTCCATCGACGACTCCGACCCTTCGGCTCCGGTCCGGGTCACCGTCACCCGGAACGGCACGCGGCAGGTCCTCGAAGCCGCGAAGGTCCTCCAGGCGGTCGGGTTCGCGCCCCGGGTGACCGGCTACGGCCTGGAAGCGACCGGCGTGCGCCTCACCGAGCGCGGCGCCGTCGCCGTCGACGGACGCGGCCGCACCAGCGTCCCCCACCTCTTCGCCATCGGTGACGTCACCGGGCAGCTGATGCTGGCCCACGCCGCCGAGAGCATGGGGATGATCGCGGCCGAGACGATCGGCTCGGCGGAGACCATGGAGATCGACTTCCGGATGGTCCCGCGCGCCACCTACTGCCAGCCGCAGATCGCGAGCTTCGGCTACACCGAGGCGCAGGCGCGCGAAGCGGGCTTCGACGTCCAGGTTGTGAAGTTCCCGTTCAGCGCGAACGGCAAGGCCCACGGCCTCGGTGACTCCGCCGGCTTCGTCAAGGTGATCAGTGACGGCGCGCACGGCGAGCTCCTCGGCGCCCACCTGATCGGCCCCGAGGTCACCGAGCTCCTCCCCGAGTTGACGCTCGCCCAGCAGTGGGACCTCACGGTCCACGAGGTCGCGCGGAACATCCACGCCCACCCGACGCTCGGCGAGGCCGTCAAGGAAGCCGTGCACGGCCTCGCGGGACACATGATCAACATGTAATGACCCGACAGGTGACTGGAGAGTGCCGAGTTGTCCCGCCCCTTCCCCGACACACATGACGCGCACGGCGACCCGGCCCTGCACCCCTGGCTCCTCCCGGCGAAGGCGTTCGTGGGGGTCTGGCGCGGCCGGGGGCGGGGCGCGTACCCCACGCTCACCGAAGGGTTCGCGTACGAGCAGGAGATCAGCGTCTCCCACGACGGACGGCCTTTCCTCCACTACGAGGCGAACGCCTGGCTGATCGACGAGGACGGTGCCCCCCTGCGGCCGTCCGGCCGGGAGACGGGGTGGATCCGCGTGGCCCCCGACGGCTACCTGGAGGCCCTCCTCAGCCATCCGACCGGGATCTCCGAGATCTACACGGGAAAGATCACGGGCGCGGTCATCGAGATGACCACCACCGAGGTGATCCGCACCCCGCTCGCGAAAGAGGTCACGTCGGGCCGCCGCCGGTACACCCTGGACGGTGGATTCCTGTCGTACGAACACGAGACCGCGGCAGTGGGCCAGCCCCTGGCCCAGCACCTCTCGGCCCGGCTGGGTCAGGTAAAGCCAGGTGCCTGACGCGGGCGCCCCGCCCTCCGTACGGGTGCGGTCTTGGTGCACCAGGACGCCGGCCGGCCGGGGCGCCCGGGACTGCTGAGCGGAGCGGAACGGCCCGCGCGGCGGCCGTTTCCCCTTCCCCCGGGTTCCCCCTCGACCGCGACAGGTTCATCGGGCCCCGGGCCACCGCGCAGCGGATCACCGGCGCCACGCTCGGCGAACCTGATCGCGGCCGTGGCCGTCCCCGCCGCACCGCACCGACCTGCCGCACAGCACTGCGCCGAGGCGCCCCGCCGACGGGCGCGAAAAAACCCTCCCTGACCCGCGTTTCCGCAGGTCAGGGAGGGTTTGAGTGTGGAGCCTAGGAGAGTCGAACTCCTGACATCCGCCATGCAAAGACGGCGCTCTACCAACTGAGCTAAGGCCCCTTCGCCGATCAGGATACCCGGTGGTGGGGCTCTTTCCCGACCGGGTATCGCCGGGGCCCACCACTCTCCGTAGGATGCACCGCAAGATTCGCGGCAGCGAAGCGAAGGGGAGAGCGAGATGGACGCAGCACAGCAGGAAGCCACCGCCCGCGCACGAGAGCTGCAGCGGAGCTGGTACGGGGAGCCCCTGGGGGCGCTGTTCCGCCGTCTCATCGATGACCTCGGCCTCAACCAGGCCCGACTCGCCTCCGTGCTGGGGCTGTCGGCGCCCATGCTCTCCCAGCTGATGAGCGGTCAGCGGGCGAAGATCGGGAATCCCGCGGTCGTCCAGCGGGTCCAGGCCCTGCAGGAGCTCTCCAGCCAGGTCGCGGACGGCAGCGTCTCCGCCGCCGAGGCCGCCGACCGCATGGAAGAGGTCAAGAAGAGCTCCGGCGGCTCCGTCCTCAACTCCACGCAGACCACCGCCAGCAGCGGCGCTCCCACCGTGCGGCGCGTGGTCCGCGAGATCCAGTCGCTGCTGCGCTCGGTGGCCGGCGCCGGCGACATCATCGACGCCGCCCACACCCTCGCTCCCACCCACCCCGAACTGGCCGAGTTCCTGCGGGTGTACGGCGCCGGGCGGACCGCCGAGGCGGTCGCGCACTACGAGGCGCACCAGAGCTGACCGTGCCGGGGAGGGGCCGGGGGCACACGACACGGGAGCGGCGCTGAGTCCATGGGCGAGGTCTTCGGTGGGCGCTACGAGCTGGTGGACCCGATCGGGCGGGGCGGCGCGGGGGCCGTCTGGCGGGCCTGGGACCGGCGCCGGCGCCGCTATGTGGCGGCGAAGGTGCTCCAGCAGAGCGATGCCCACACGCTGCTGAGATTCGTCCGCGAGCAGGGGCTGCGCATCGACCACCCCCATGTGCTGGCGCCGATGAGCTGGGCCGCGGACGACGACAAGGTGCTGTTCACCATGGACGTGGTGCGCGGGGGCTCGCTCGCCCACCTCATCGGCGATTACGGGCCGTTACCGCCGCATTACGTGTGCGTGGTGCTGGATCAGCTGTTGTCGGGGCTCACCGCGGTGCACGACGAAGGAGTCGTGCACCGGGACATCAAGCCCGCCAACATCCTTTTGGAGGCGACCGGGACAGGGCGCCCCCATGTACGGCTGTCGGACTTCGGGATCGCCATGCGCAAAGGCGAGCCGCGGCTGACGGACAGCAACTATGTGATGGGGACACCCGGTTACTTCGCGCCCGAGCAAATGCTGGGCGAGGAACCGGACTTCCCCGCGGATCTCTTCGCCGTCGGACTGATGGCGCTCTATCTCCTCACCGGACGGAAACCCGACGCGGAAGCGCTGGTGCGGCGTTTTACCGAGCACGGCACACCGAACGCGCCGGAGGAAGTCCCCGCGCCCCTCTGGGAGGTGATCGCGGGTCTGCTGCAGCCGGATCCGAGCCTTCGCTTCCGAACCGCCACCGGGGCGCGGAAGGCCCTGACGGCCGCCGTGGAGCTGCTGGACGCCCCCGCCGCGGACGAGGAGCCCATCGAGGTCTTCGACCAGCTCGGCCCGCTGCCGCCGGGGTTCGGCCCCGAAGGGCCGCTGCCCCCGGCACCCGGGCCGAAAGCGTGGCCTCCGCCCGCCGAGCGGCTCCCACCCGGGCCGGTGGCCGCTCCCCTGCACGGGAACGCGCCCGCGGCCCCGTCCGCGCCTCCCGTGCCCGGCTACCCGCCCACCCGGCCCTACACCGGCGCCCAGCCGCTCAGCCCGCCGACGGGCGCCCCTGCCGGGCGTTCCCGGCGCGCGGGGCCGCCCGTGAAGGTGGTGGTCCCGGTGCTGACCGTGGCGCTGCTGTGCCTCGCGGTCGGGATCTGGGCCCTTCTGTCCGCATGATTCACCATTGCAATCATTTTATTTGCGTTAGCGAATATTATGGAGTGGCCGAAACACCACAGGGCCCCGGCCGCGTCGGCGGCCGGGGCCCTGCGTCACATCTTTTTTGTCCTACACACCCGAACCTGCGGGCACGGAGTCGGTCGCCTCCGTCCACAGGTCCTGCTCGGCGCGATCCGCCTGGATCTGGCGGTACACGAGGAGCCCGCCGATGGCGGCCAGTGCGACCAGGAGGAGCTTCTTCACCGCGCGACCTCGTCTTTCCTTGACGTAAGGGGACCTCTGGTGGCCGATGATACACACCGGCCGATACCGATCGGTGACCTGTGCCGGGTCCGTCCGGCGCATCCTGACCGCGACCAACTCCCCCGCACGCAAAAACAGATCGGCCCGGGCGGAGAATTCTCCGTCCGGGCCGATCTGGCCGGTGGGGCTAACAGGACTTGAACCTGTGGCCTCTTCCTTATCAGGGAAGCGCTCTAACCGTCTGAGCTATAGCCCCGCGCTGCACCGAAAGATTAGCGCACTTGGGGCCCAGTCCCAAAATCGGCCGGGCCCCGGCGCCGATCGCCGCTATTCGTCCTCGGCGAGGGTGAGCTCCACGCCGCCCACGAACCCGGCGGAGAGGTTGTAGACGAAGGCCCCCAGCGTCGCCAGCGCGGTGGCCAGCACCACGTCGATCACCGCGATGACCGAGGTGAACATCAGGACGTTCGGGAGGGACAGGAACGACTCCAGGTCGAAGCCGCCGCCGTCGCTGGAGCCCGTGGCGTCGCTGACGGTCCCGCCGACGGCCGAGAAGACGCCCATGGCGTCCATGACCGTCCACAGCACCGCGGCGGCCACGATGGTGCACACGCCCAGCGCGATCGACAGCAGGAAGCTGACCTTCATCACCGACCACGGGTCGGCCTTGGCCACCCGCAGCCTCGCCGTGCGCGTACGCGGCGCCGTGGAGGCCGCGGGGCGCTGCCGGGGAACCTGGGGCTCGCTCGCCCGCTGGGCGGGCGGCAGGCCGGGCTGAGGGGCCGCGGGGGCCGGTGCGGCGTCGGTCTTCAGCCCGAGCCGGGGATCAGGCCCGGCCTGCCCCTTCGCGCCCTTGGCGCCGCTGCGGGAGGCGCCCTTGGCCGCCTTGGCTCCCTTGGCTTCCTTGGCGCCCCCGGCACCCTTGGCACCCTTGGCCTCAGGTGCCGTGGACTCCGCCGCGCCGGGCCCGGCCGCCTTCGTGAGCTTCGGGCTCTTGCCGCCCTCGGCACCCGGCGCGCCGGCGCCCGAACCGGCCTCCTCGGCCGAACCGGAACCGGAATCAGAAACGGAATCCGGAGCAGTGCGCGCCGCCGGCGGCGCGTACGCCTGCGGCGGGTGGTAGGGCTTCGGGTCTCGGGTGTCCGTCACGGTCCCCCCCTTGGCTTCTGCGCCATCCGCGCCAGAGCCACGGGCACCGGCCGCCGTATCGGTGACAGGGCCGGCGGTGGTGGGCCGCTTGGCACCCGCACCGCTTGCCGCGGCGCCCGTGGCTCGACTCACGAATTACTCCTCGGTGTCCTCGGCCGGGGCCTGTGCGCCCTCGGCCAGCTCGGGCCCGTCGCCCTCGGCTGCGTCGGCCAACTCTTCGACCTCTTCAGCCTCGCGACCGGCCTCGGCGTTCCGGGCGATGCCGACGACGGCATCGCGCTTGCCCAAGTTGATCAGCTGAACGCCCATGGTGTCACGGCCCGTCTCCCTGACCTCGTTGACCCGGGTACGAATCACACCGCCGCTGAGCGTGATGGCGAGGATCTCGTCGTTCTCCTCGACCACCAGGGCGCCGACCAGCGAGCCACGATCCTCCACGATCTTGGCGGCCTTGATACCGAGGCCCCCTCGACCCTGGACGCGGTACTCGTCGACGTTCGTCCGCTTGGCATACCCGCCGTCGGTGGCGGTGAAGACGAAAGTACCCGCCCGGACGACGTTCATCGAGAGCAGCTCGTCGCCCTCGCGGAAGCTCATGCCCTTGACGCCGGACGTCGCCCGGCCCATCGGACGGAGGGCTTCATCCGTAGCGGTGAACCGGATCGACTGGGCCTTCTTGCTGACCAGCAGCAGGTCGTCCTCGGCCGAGACCAGCTCGGCACCGATCAGCTCGTCCTCGGCCCCGCTGTCGGTCTCGCGCAGGTTGATGGCGATGACACCGCCCGAGCGCGGGGAGTCGTAGTCCTTGAGGGGGGTCTTCTTCACCAGGCCGGACTTGGTGGCCAGCACCAGGTAGGGGGCCACGTCGTAGTCGCGGACGGCGAGGATCTGGGCGATCTTCTCGTCCGGCTGGAAGGCCAGCAGGTTGGCCACGTGCTGGCCGCGGGCGTCCCGGCCGGCGTCCGGCAGCTCGTACGCCTTGGCCCGGTAGACCCGGCCCTTGTTGGTGAAGAAGAGCAGCCAGTGGTGGGTGGTGGAGACGAAGAAGTGGTCGACGATGTCGTCCTGCTTGAGCTTCGTGCCCCGGACGCCCTTGCCGCCGCGCTTCTGCGACCGGTAGTCCTCGGTCTTGGTGCGCTTGACGTAGCCACCGTTGGTGATGGTGACGACGATGTCCTCCTCGGCGATGAGGTCCTCGATGGACATGTCACCGTCGAAGGGGATCAGCTTGGAGCGCCGGTCGTCGCCGAACTTCTCGACGATGGCCGTCAGTTCCTCACTGATGATCATGCGCTGCCGCTCGGGCGAGGCGAGGATCGTGTTGTACTCGTCGATCTTCGCCTGGAGCTCGTCGTGCTCGGCGGTGATCTTCTGGTGTTCCAGGGCCGCCAGGCGGCGCAGCTGCATCTCCAGGATCGCGTTCGCCTGGATCTCGTCGATCTCCAGGAGGCCCATCAGGCCCTCGCGCGCGATGTCGACCGTGTTGCTCCGCCGGATCAGCGCGATGACCTCGTCGATCGCGTTGAGGGCCTTGAGCAGGCCGCGCAGGATGTGGGCGCGCTCCTCGGCCTTGCGGAGCCGGAAGCGGGTGCGCCGGACGATGACCTCGACCTGGTGCGTGACCCAGTTGCGGATGAAGGCGTCGATCGAGAGCGTGCGCGGCACGCCGTCGACGAGCGCCAGCATGTTCGCGCCGAAGTTCGTCTGGAGGTCGGTGTGCTTGTAGAGGTTGTTGAGCACGACCTTGGCGACCGCGTCGCGCTTGAGCACGACGACGAGGCGCTGGCCCGTGCGCGAGGAGGTCTCGTCGCGCACGTCGGCGATGCCGCCGACCTTGCCGTCCTTCACCAGGTCGGCGATCTTCTGCGCGAGGTTGTCCGGGTTGACCTGGTAGGGCAGCTCGGTGACCACCAGGCACTGGCGGCCCTGGATCTCCTCGACGGCGACGACCGCGCGCATGGTGATCGAGCCACGGCCGGTGCGGTACGCCTCCTCGATGCCCTTGCGGCCGACCACGAGGGCGCCGGTCGGGAAGTCGGGGCCCTTGATCCGCTCGATGAGCGCTTCGAGCAGCTCCTCGGAGGTCGCCTCCGGGTTGGCCAGGAACCACTGGGCGCCCTCGGCGACCTCGCGGAGGTTGTGCGGCGGGATGTTGGTGGCCATGCCGACCGCGATGCCCGCCGAGCCGTTGATCAGCAGGTTCGGGAAGCGGGCCGGCAGGACCGTCGGCTCCTGGTTGCGACCGTCGTAGTTGTCCTGGAAGTCGACGGTCTCCTCGTCGATGTCCCGGAGCATCTCCATCGACAGCGGCATCATCTTGCACTCGGTGTACCGCATGGCGGCGGCCGGGTCGTTGCCCGGGGAACCGAAGTTGCCGTTGGAGTCCACCAGCGGCATGCGCATCGACCAGTGCTGCGCGAGGCGCACCAGGGCGTCGTAGATGGAGGAGTCGCCGTGCGGGTGATACGTACCCATGACGTCACCGACGACGCGGGCGCACTTGTAGAAGCCCTTCTCGGGCCGGTAGCCGCCGTCGTACATCGCGTAGAGCACCCGGCGGTGGACCGGCTTGAGGCCGTCCCGCACGTCGGGGAGCGCACGCGAGACGATCACGCTCATCGCGTAGTCGAGGTACGAGCGCTGCATCTCCGTCTCGAGCCCGACGGGCTCGACGCGCATCCCCACGCCCTCGAGGGGCGCGGGCGCGCCCTCGGGCGTCACCTCGGGGATCACGGGGGCAGGGATATCGGGAGTCTCGTCGGCCATTGCTGTTCAAAGTCCTTTCGCGCTGCGGCTGTTTCTCGTGGGCCGACAGGCTCAGATGTCGAGGAAGCGGACGTCCTTGGCGTTGCGCTGGATGAAGGAGCGCCGCGCCTCGACGTCCTCGCCCATGAGCACCGAGAACAGGTCGTCCGCCTGCGCGGCGTCGTCCAGGGTGACCTGGCCGAGCACCCGGTGGTCGACGTCCATGGTGGTGATGCGCAGCTCCTCGGCGTTCATCTCACCGAGACCCTTGAAGCGCTGGACGGAGTCGTCCCTGATCCGCTTGCCGTTCTCGCGGCCGAGCGCGATCAGCGCGTCGCGCTCGCGGTCGGAGTAGGCGTACTCGAAGTCGTCCCGGCCCCACTTGATCTTGTACAGCGGGGGGCGCGAGAGGTAGACGTGCCCGGACTCGACCAGCGGCCGCATAAAGCGGAAGAGGAAGGTGAGCAGCAGGGTGTTGATGTGCTGACCGTCGACGTCGGCGTCCGCCATCAGAATGATCTTGTGATAGCGGAGCTTCGCGATGTCGAAGTCCTCGTGCACACCGGTGCCGAAGGCCGAGATCAGGGCCTGGACCTCGGTGTTCTGGAGGATCTTGTCGATCCGCGCCTTCTCGACGTTGAGGATCTTGCCTCGGATCGGGAGGATCGCCTGGTACTGCGGGTTGCGGCCGGACTTGGCCGAACCGCCGGCGGAGTCACCCTCGACGATGAAGATCTCGCACTTCGTCGGGTCGTTGGACTGGCAGTCGCTGAGCTTGCCCGGCAGCGACGCCGACTCCAGCAGCCCCTTGCGGCGGGTCAGATCGCGGGCCTTGCGGGCCGCCACGCGGGCGGTCGCGGCCTGGATCGACTTGCGGATGATGTCCGCGGCCTCGTTGGGGTTGCGGTCGAGCCAGTCCGTGAGGTGCTCGTGGGCGACCTTCTGGACGAAGGTCTTCGCCTCGGTGTTGCCGAGCTTCGTCTTCGTCTGGCCCTCGAACTGCGGCTCGCCGAGCTTGATCGAGATGATCGCGGTCAGACCCTCGCGGATGTCCTCGCCCGTGAGGTTGTCGTCCTTCTCGCGGAGCAGCTTCTTCTCGCGGGCGTACCGGTTGATCAGACCGGTCAGCGCGGCGCGGAAGCCCTCCTCGTGGGTGCCGCCCTCGTGGGTGTGGATGGTGTTGGCGAAGCTGTAGACACCTTCGCTGTACTGGCTGTTCCACTGCATCGCGATCTCGAGGGAGAGCATGCGCTCCTTGTCCTCGGCCTCGATGTCGATCACGGTCGGGTGGATCAGCTCACCCTTGCGCGAGTTGAGGTACTTCACGAAGTCGACGATGCCGCCCTCGTAGTGGTAGTCCACCACCAGCGGCTTGCCCTCTTCGTCGACGTGGTCGGCGCGGAGGTCCGTCAGCGAGATGCGCAGGCCCTTGTTGAGGAAGGCCATCTCCTGGAAGCGCCGCGAGAGCGTCTCGAAGGAGTACTCGGTGGTCTCGAAGATGTCGCCGTCGGCCCAGAAGGTGACGGAGGTGCCGTGCTCGTCCGTCGCCTCGTGCTGCGCCAGCGGGGCCGTCGGGACGCCCAGCTTGTAGTCCTGCGTCCAGCGGTAGCCGTCGGTCCTGACCTCGACGGCGACGCGCGTCGACAGGGCGTTGACGACGGAGACGCCGACACCGTGCAGACCACCGGAGACCGCGTAGCCGCCGCCGCCGAACTTGCCGCCCGCGTGCAGCACCGTCAGGACGACCTCGACGGCCGGCTTGCCCTCGGAGGGGACGATGCCCACCGGGATGCCTCGGCCGTTGTCCACGACGCGCACGCCGCCGTCGGGCAGGATCGTCACGTCGATGGTGTCCGCGTGACCGGCGAGCGCCTCGTCGACGGAGTTGTCCACCACCTCGTACACGAGGTGGTGGAGACCACGCTCACCGGTCGAGCCGATGTACATACCCGGCCGCTTGCGGACCGCGTCCAGACCTTCCAGGACGGTGATCGCACTGGCGTCGTAGGACGCCCCGCCACCGGCCGCGCCTGTGGCGGCGGCCTCGGTCGGAGACGGGGTGATGTTCTCGTTGGGGTTGCCGGAATCGGCCACGAAGCGCCCTTTCTGGCACAGCACAGGCCCTCCCCTGCCTGCGGCGGGGAGACCCCACCCGGGGCAGGCAGGAGCGGCTGCGTCGTTCTGCGTTGGTCGGCATGTCCCGCGAGCCGGCGGGATTGCCACCAGTCTACCGGTAGCACTGACATGAATGGGGGTTTGGCGGTGCCTGAGTCCGCACGTGCCGCCCTGAACCGGCATCAGCCGACTCCCTATATGTGGACCCGGGCTCCAGGAGGCTCACAGCGGCACTCAGCGCTTCGGGCTGTCAACCGCCCGCTACCGTGAGCGGAGTCTCAGGTTCCGCGGCGTGCGGGCGCCCGGTCGCGTCACGCTGATCCGGGTCGGTCCGCTTTGTCCGCGATGGTTTCCGGCCGCGCCGCCCCGGCGGTTTCCGGCAACCCCCCGGAGCGGCCGTCACCCGTATGTGTCGCCGGGCCCGGTGCTCCCGGGGGCGCGCAGGGGCCCGTACCGGCGGGCGGGGCCGCCCGGCCCCAGCACCTTGATCAGCCTGACGGTGCCCTGGCCCAGATCGGCGTTCAGCCGGGCCACCAGCGTCGGCGCCAGCAGCCGCAGCTGCGTCGCCCACGCCGTGGAGTCGCACTGCACGGTCAGCACCCGGGCGTCCTCGTCGTACTTCTGCGGCTCGCAGTGCAGCGCCACCTCGGGGCCCACCATCTGCGGCCAGCGCCCCATCACCCCGCCCACCGCCGCGGGCGTCTCCCAGCCGCGCTCGGTGATCAGCCGGTTGATGGCGGCACCCAGCGGCAGCGGGTCACGGCCGTCGGCGCGCGCCCCGGAGCGCAGGCCGCCGCGGCGCGCCTGCTTCTTCTGCTGCGCGGCGTTGCCCCGCGCCCGCGCCTGCTCCTTCGCGGCGCGCAGTGCCACCCGCGCCAGATCGACGCCGGAGTGCTCGGGCGCCTGGGGCTTCTCCGGCTGCTTCGCGGAGTCCTTGCCCGTCGCGCCGGGCTTCTTGCCCGGGACCTCGCTCATGCCCGCTCCACCGCGCCTTCCGAGACCGCGTACCGCGCGCCCGCCAGCACGCCCGGCACGTCGTCGCCGACCGCGGCCGTCACCAGCACCTGCTCGCCCGGGGCGACCAGCTCCGCCAGCCGCTCCCGGCGCCGGGCGTCCAGCTCCGCGAAGACGTCGTCCAGCACGAGGACCGGCTCGTTGCCCTCGGAGCGCAGCAGGTCGTACGAGGCCAGCCGCAGTGCCAGCGCGTACGACCAGGACTCGCCGTGGCTCGCGTAGCCCTTGGCCGGCAGCGCGCCCAGCCGCAGCACCAGGTCGTCGCGGTGCGGTCCGACCAGGGTCACGCCGCGCTCGATCTCCTGCTTGCGGGTCTCGGCGAGGGCGGCGAGCAGGGCCTCGTAGAGCTCCTCGCGGGTCCGGGCGTCCTCCAGGGTCGCCGGGCCGCGGTAGTCGAACGCGACCGGGCCGCCGCCGGGCGCCAGCTTTTCGTAGGCCGTGTCGGCGAGCGGCCGCAGGGCATCGATCAGGTCGAGCCGCTGGGCCAGCAGCTCGGCGCCGACCCGGGCCAGGTGCTGGTCCCAGATGTCGAGGGTGGAGAGGTCCAGGCCGCGGCCCCCGTGGCGGCGGGCCATGGCCGCGCTCTTGAGGAGGGTGTTGCGCTGCTTGAGGACGCGCTCGTAGTCGGAGCGCACCCCGGCCATGCGCGGGGAGCGGGCGGTGATCAGCTCGTCGAGGAAGCGGCGGCGCTCGCCCGGGTCGCCCTTGATCAGGGCCAGGTCCTCGGGGGCGAACAGGACCGTGCGCACGATGCCCAGGACGTCCCGGGGTCTGACCTGCGAGGAACGGTTGATCCTGGCCCGGTTCGCCTTGCCCGGGTTGAGCTCCAGCTCTATGAGCTGCTGCCGGTCGCCCTGGACGACGGCGGCGCGGACGATCGCCCGGTCGGCGCCCAGGCGCACCAGGGGCGCGTCCGAGGAGACCCGGTGGCTGCCCAGCGTCGCCAGGTAGCCGACCGCCTCGACGAGGTTGGTCTTGCCCTGCCCGTTGGGCCCCACGAACGCCGTGACGCCCGGGTCGAGCGGGACCTCGACCCGGGCGTACGAGCGGAAGTCGGCCAGCGACAGATGCGAAACGTGCATGGGGGCGCGCCGACCTCTTCCCAGCGATGCTTACTGCTGATGCTTACTTTTTGCTCTCGACCGCGTGGCCACCGAACTGGTTGCGCAGCGCGGCGATCATCTTCATCTGCGGGGAGTCGTCCTGGCGGGAGGCGAAGCGGGCGAAGAGCGACGCGGTGATCGCGGGCAGCGGCACGGCGTTGTCGATGGCGGCCTCGACCGTCCAGCGGCCCTCGCCGGAGTCGGAGGCGTAGCCGCGCAGCTTGTCCAGGTGCTCGTCGTCGTCCAGGGCGTTGACGGCCAGGTCGAGCAGCCAGGAGCGGATGACCGTGCCCTCCTGCCAGCTGCGGAAGACCTCGCGCACGTCGGTGACGGAGTCGACCTTCTCCAGGAGCTCCCAGCCCTCGGCGTACGCCTGCATCATGGCGTACTCGATGCCGTTGTGGACCATCTTGGCGAAGTGGCCGGCGCCGACCTTGCCCGCGTGGACGGAGCCGAAGTCGCCCTCGGGCTTGAGCGCGTCGAAGACCGGCTGGACCTTCGCGACGTCGTCGGCGTCGCCGCCGTACATCAGGGCGTAGCCGTTCTCCAGGCCCCAGACGCCGCCGGAGACTCCGCAGTCCACAAAGCCGATGCCCTTGGCCGCGAGCTCCCCGGCGTGCTTCTCGTCGTCCGTCCAGCGGGAGTTCCCGCCGTCGACGACCACGTCACCGGGGGAGAGGAGCTCACCGAGCTCGTCGATGGTGGACTGGGTCGCGGCGCCGGCCGGGACCATGACCCACACGACGCGCGGGCCCTTGAGGGAATCCACAAGCTCCTGAAGGCTGTGGACATCTGCGAGGTCCGCATTGCGGTCGTATCCGATGACGGTGTGGCCTGCGCGGCGGATGCGCTCGCGCATGTTGCCGCCCATCTTGCCGAGACCGACGAGACCGAGCTCCATGGGTGATCCTCTATGCCTTGATGACGATTCGTGCCTGGTCCGAGCCTACGCCCGAGGGTCCGTGCACACCTGTGGGCTCAGCCGCTCAACGGGTGAGTGCCCGACTGTGGACAGTCGGGCACTCACCGGGAGCTCCACCGGCTCTTCCGCCGCTTCCGGACCGGCTGTGCCGGAGCCGGGAGCGGCGCCGGTGTGTGCCCCCGGCTCCGTGAGGTCGACCCTCGTGCTCCTGGTCGGGTGCCCGCGCGGTGGCGGGCCACACCCGTCCGGGCTCAGCCCGACAGACGCACCGGCATGATCAGGTACTTGTACGCGTCGTCCGCCTCGGCGTCCACGGCCGGCTTGCCGCTGAGCAGCGCGGGCTTGGTGGACGTCGTGAAGGACAGCTGGGCGACCGGGGAGTCGATGGCCGAGAGGCCCTCGAGGAGGAAGCCCGGGTTGAACGCGATGGAGATGTCGTCACCGTCGAGCTGGGCGTCGACGCGCTCCACAGCCTGTGCGTCGTCGCTGGAGCCGGCCTCCAGGATGAGCACGCCCTGCTCGAAGCTGAGCCGCACCGGGGTGTTCCGCTCGGCTACGAGGGCCACGCGCTTGACGGCCTCGACGAAGGGGGCGGTCTCGATCACGGCGATCGAGTTGAACTCGGTCGGGAAGAGCGTGCGGTACTTCGGCAGGTCGCCTTCGAGGAGGCGCGTCGTCGTGCGGCGGCCGGCGCCCTCGAAACCGATGAGGCCCTCGCCCGCGCCGGAGCCGGACAGGGCGATCGAGACGGTGTCGCCGCCGCTGAGGGACTTGGCGGTGTCCAGCAGGGTCTTGGCGGGCACCAGGGCGACCGCGGAGATGTCCGGGGTCTCGGGCTTCCACATGAACTCGCGGACGGCGAAGCGGTAGCGGTCGGTGGAAGCGAGGGTGACGGTGTCGCCCTCGATCTCGATCCGGACACCCGTGAGCACCGGCAGGGTGTCGTCACGGCCGGCGGCGATGGCGACCTGGGCGGCGGCCGCGGCGAAGACCTCGCCGGGGACCGTGCCCGTGGCCGTCGGCATCTGCGGCAGCGCGGGGTACTCCTCCACAGGCAGGGTGTGGAGTGTGAATCGCGAGGAGCCGCAGACGACGGTGACCCGCACGCCGTCGGTGGAGATCTCCACAGGCCTGTTGGGAAGTGCGCGGCAGATGTCGGCGAGGAGCCGGCCGGAGACGAGGACGGTGCCGTCCTCCTCCACGTCCGCGTCGACCGAGACGCGGGCCGAGACCTCGTAGTCGAAGCCGGAGAGGCTCAGGGAGCCCTCCTCCGCCTTCAGCAGCAGGCCCGCGAGGACGGGCACCGGCGGACGGGCCGGGAGGCTGCGGGCCGCCCAGGCCACTGCCTCCGCGAGTACATCGCGCTCCACCCGGATCTTCACCGGAACCGCCTCCTGCTTGTTGCTGGCTCGCCCTGCTGGCTACGTCGTCGGCTGAGTTGCCGGAGACCAGTCTGACGCACGTCGCTGACAGTCGGTGCGTCTCGGGGTCAAGTCGGGTCGGAGCGCGTGGCGAGGTCCGGGGCGAAGTTGTGCACAGGCCCCACTTCGAAGCGAGTTCCCAGCTACATCTCAGTGGTCGTAGTAGTAGGGCCTGTGGAAACGGTGGAAAACCGTCTTTGCCCTGGTCAGCCGCGAGTTTTTGTCCACCGGGCCTGTGGGCGGAGGCAGTGGAAAACCGGGGTCATCTGTGGACCGGCGAAAGTTCTGCACAGTCGGTGCACAGGCAGGGGGTACTTCTCCCCAGCGCCGTCCCCAGTTTTACCCAGGTTCCCCACAGCCCAACCCGGCAACTTGGTGTGACGCCTTTCACTCGGGGCGGTGACGCGGGGCGTTTCGTTCCCGAACAGTGGACAGCGGTGTGGAAAGTCTGTGTACAACATCCACTTCGCTGTGGGCGGCCGGTGGACAACGTTCGTACGCCCCTGTGGGTGAATCCGTTGTCCACAGGCTGTGGAATCTCGTCGGCCACAAATCCACACCCCGCTGACCTCCCCTGATGCGCGGTCACCAGCCTGGCCTGTGGACAGAATCTGGACAACTTCCCCATCCCCAGGGTGTGGACGACAGGTCGGCCGGAAATCTGTGGAGAACCCGGGGCCGACCGGCCGTATTCGAACACCGGGAGCGCACGGGTCGGTCTCCGCAGCGCCCTCAAACCGCGTCCGGTACGCGGAAAGGCGCTCCAGGAGGCTTCCCGGAGCGCCTTTTCAGGGGTGCGGAAGCGGCTGCGTGCTCGCTCCCCAGGAAGCTCTGAGGCCCCTGGGGAAGCCGCGAGGGACGCGGTCAGCCGTTCTTGATGCGGTTGGTCAGCTCGGTCACCTGGTTGTAGATGGAGCGCCGCTCGGCCATGAGCGCGCGGATCTTCCGGTCCGCGTGCATCACGGTCGTGTGGTCCCGGCCGCCGAACTGGGCGCCGATCTTCGGCAGCGACAGGTCCGTGAGCTCCCGGCAGAGGTACATCGCGATCTGCCGGGCCGTCACCAGCACCCGGCTGCGCGAGGCTCCGCACAGGTCCTCGACGGTGTGCCCGAAGTAGTCGGCGGTCGCCGCCATGATGGCGGGGGCGGTGATCTCCGGTGAGGCGTCCTCGCCGCCCGGGATCAGGTCCTTCAGGACGATCTCGGTGAGCCCGAGGTCCACGGGCTGCCGGTTGAGGCTCGCGAAGGCCGTGACCCGGATCAGCGCCCCCTCCAGCTCACGGATGTTCCGTGAGATGCGGGAGGCGATGAACTCCAGGACCTCGGGCGGGGCATTGAGCTGCTCCTGGACCGCCTTCTTCCGCAGGATCGCGATCCGGGTCTCCAGCTCGGGCGGCTGGACGTCCGTGATCAGGCCCCACTCGAAGCGGTTGCGCAGCCGGTCCTCCAGGGTGACCAGCTGCTTCGGCGGCCGGTCCGAGGACAGCACGATCTGCTTGTTGGCGTTGTGGAGCGTATTGAAGGTGTGGAAGAACTCCTCCTGCGTCGACTCCTTGCTCGCCAGGAACTGGATGTCGTCGACGAGCAGGATGTCCATGTCGCGGTACCGCTTGCGGAAGGCGTCCGCCTTGCCGTCGCGGATGGAGTTGATGAACTCGTTGGTGAATTCCTCGGAGCTCACGTAGCGCACGCGCGTGCCCGGGTAGAGGCTCCGCGCGTAGTGCCCGATGGCGTGCAGCAGGTGTGTCTTGCCCAGCCCCGACTCGCCGTAGATGAAGAGGGGGTTGTAGGCCTTGGCCGGCGCCTCGGCCACGGCGACCGCGGCCGCGTGCGCGAAGCGGTTGGACGCGCCGATGACGAACGTGTCGAAGAGGTACTTCGGGTTCAGCCGGGCCGTCGGCTCGCCGGGGCCCGGCGCGGGCGCGGGCTTCGCGGCCAGCGGGCCGGGCGCGCCGCTGGGCACGGACGGTCCGCCGCGGGGGTGGCTGTCGGGCTCGCGGCGCTGCTGCTCGTACGAGGGGCGCTCGGGCTGCTGCGAGCGGTAGTCCTGCTGCTGCTCGTACGGCTGCTGCTCGTAGGAGGAGGGCCCGTGCTGCCCGCGCTGCGAGGCGTAGGGGTCGCGTTCGCTCTCGGCGAAACCGCCCAGACGGGGCTGCTGCCAGCCGTAGTCGCCCCGGTCGCCGCGGTCCGGCCCGGGCGGGCCCGAGTGCCGCGGCCAGGCGCCGGGCTCGGGGCGGGGCTGCTGGTAGTCGGGGTACGCGGGACGCACGGACGGCAGCTCGTCGGGGGCCGCCTGGCGGCCGTAGCTCTCCCGGCCGTCGTAGCCGCCGTGGCTGTCGTAGTTCTCGTAGGGGTCGCGCCCGTCACGGCCGTCGTAGGCGTCGCGCGTGTCGCGCCCCTGGCCCCCGCCGCCCCGGGGGCCGCCGGGCTCCTCGTAGCGGGACTGCTGGGGGCCCTGGGAGCGCTCGGAGGGCTCTGAGGGCTCGCCCGCGCTGTCGTCGACGGTGATCGCGATCCGGATGGGGCGCCCGCACTCACGGCTGAGCGTCTCGCTCACGATGGGGGCCAGCCGGCCCTCGAGGACACCCTTGGCGAATTCGTTCGGCACGGCGAGCAGGGCGGTGTCCGCGACCAGAGCGAGCGGCTGACACCGCTTGATCCAGTGTTCGTCCTTGCTCTCGACGCCCTGAGTACCCTGTCCGCGGCCCTCGCCCAGGAGCTGTTCGAGCACGCGCGGCCACACTGCGGCAAGATCGGCAGGCAGGTCAGCCACAGGGCACGCTCTCTCAGTCACTGGGGGGAGCCCCGTGAGTCCCACGAATGTGTGGTTCTCGGGACGGGCGGGAAGTATTCGGAGTTCAGCCACGGTAGTCAGGCCGAGGTGCGCGGTTCAAGTCGTTGTCCACAGGGTGTGTACAAATGTGCCATGGGGCGGGGTGTGTCGGTTCACCGGCCCGCGGGAGGCTACGGTGTATCCCTGGTGCACTGCCGGTTTGACCGAATGGCGTAGCCGCGCGTACCGTGACCAGGTCGAGTTGTCGATGGCTGCTGCCGCCTGCCTCCGATGGGCAACGGCTGCGATCCCCCGGGATCGCGGTTATGAAGCGGTGCACTCGGGCGTATTGCGAGCTTCTCGTGGGCGCACGGTGACAGCCAGGCGATGTCCCGCCATCACACGATTCATTTCTGGAGCCCCCGAGTGAGCAAGCGCACCTTCCAGCCGAACAACCGTCGTCGCGCGAAGACCCACGGTTTCCGCCTGCGCATGCGCACCCGTGCCGGCCGCGCGATCCTCGCGTCCCGCCGTGGCAAGGGTCGCGCCCGCCTGTCGGCCTGACCAGCCCGACGTCAAGGTCCATGACGTGCTGCCTTCCGAGTCTCGGCTGAGGCGGCGCGAGGACTTTGCGACCGCGGTTCGCCGAGGGCGCCGGGCCGGCCGCCCGCTCCTCGTCGTCCACCTACGTAGCGGTACCACGGACCCGCACACACCTGGGGAGAGCGCTCCCCCGGTGCGTGCGGGTTTCGTCGTGAGCAAAGCCGTCGGCAACGCCGTGACCCGCAATCTGGTCAAGCGGCGACTGCGCCACCTCATGCGTGACCGGCTGGATCTGCTGCCCGCCGGTAGCCTGGTGGTGGTACGGGCCCTGCCCGGAGCGGGTGAGGCGGACCACGGTCAGCTGGCCCGCGATCTCGACACCGCACTGCAGCGGCTGCTGGGAGGGGCGCCGCGCTGTTCCGGTCCCCCGGGGGACGCCCCCCGGAACCCCGGCCGAGGCCCGGGAGGGAGCGCACAGTGAAGTATCCGCTGCTGTGGTTGATCAAGCTCTACCAGTGGACCGTCAGCCCGCTCCTGGGCCCGGTCTGCAAGTACTACCCGTCGTGCTCGCACTATGGCTACACCGCCATTGATGTGCACGGCGCGGTCAAAGGAACGGCGCTGACGGCCTGGCGCATCCTGCGCTGCAACCCGTGGTCGCTCGGTGGCGTCGACCACGTTCCTCCCCGGAAGCGTCCGGTCTGGCACCAGCGGCTGAGGAGCCGACTGGGTGGGCATCCCGCCGTGGGACCCACCGCACAGCCCGAGACTCAGCCCAACGCCCAAGGAGCCTGATTCGTGGACACGATCCTCGGTCCCCTCTATACCGCTGTTTCCTGGATCATCGTCCAGTTCCACTCGTTCTACAGCCTGATCTTCGACAAGAACAGTGGCGCGGCGTGGGGTCTGTCCATCGTCTCGCTGGTGGTGCTGATCCGTATCTGCCTGATCCCGCTCTTCGTGAAGCAGATCAAGGCCACGCGGAACATGCAGGCGCTCCAGCCGAAGATGAAGGCGATCCAGGAGCGTTACAAGAGCGACAAGCAGCGCCAGTCCGAAGAGATGATGAAGCTCTACAAGGAGACGGGCACCAACCCGCTCTCGAGCTGTCTCCCGATTCTGGCCCAGTCGCCCTTCTTCATCGCGCTGTACCAGGTGCTGAACAAGATCGCCGGTGGTCACGAGGTCGGCGTCCTGGACCAGGAGCTGGTCAACAGCGCCCGGAAGGCCCACATCTTCGGCGCCCCGATCGCGTCGAAGTTCATGGACAGCGCCGGCAAGATCGAGTCGCTCGGCTCCACGCTGACCGACGTCCGGGTCGTCACGGTCATCATGATCGTTCTGATGTCGCTGTCGCAGTTCTACACGCAGCGCCAGCTGATGACGAAGAACGTCGACCTCACGGTAAAGACGCCGTTCATGCAGCAGCAGAAGATGCTGATGTACGTCTTCCCGATCATGTTCGCCGTCTTCGGCATCAACTTCCCCGTCGGTGTTCTCGTCTACTGGCTGACCACCAACGTGTGGACCCTGGGCCAGCAGATGTTCGTCATCCGCCGGAACCCGACCCCCGGCAGTGTCGCCTTCACCCAGCGCCAGGAGCGGCTGCGGGCCAAGGGCAAGCTGAAGGAGGACCCGGTGGAGGTCGAGGCGAAGAAGGCGGCCGAGGTCGCCCGCGCCAACCGGCAGCAGCCCAAGCGGCAGCCGAAGGCCAAGCGCCAGCTCGCCGGCACGGCTTCGCCCGCCGGGGACGAGAAGAAGACGTCGCTGGAGAAGAAGCCCGAGGACGCCAAGCCCAAGCAGGGCGGCGGTTCGTCCCGTAACGCCAAGTCCGGGCAGCGCAAGGGCGGCCCGCAGCGGCCCAAGCACCCGTCCAAGAAGTAATGAAGGAGTCCACCGTGACGGACACGCAGCCCGAGACCAGCGCCGCTGCCGAGGGCACCGACACCCTCTCCCGCCTGGAGCAGGAGGGTGAGATCGCGGCCGATTACCTCGAGGGGCTGCTCGACATCGCCGATCTCGACGGCGACATCGACATGGACGTCGAGGCCGACCGTGCCGCGGTGTCGATCATCAGCGAATCGACCAGCCGTGACCTCCAGAAGCTGGTGGGCCGCGACGGCGAGGTGCTGGAGGCGCTCCAGGAGCTCACCCGGCTCGCCGTGAACCGGGAGACCGGCGACCGCAGCCGTCTGATGCTCGACATCGCCGGTTTCCGGGCCCGCAAGCGCGAGGAGCTGGCCCAGGTGGGCGCCAAGGCCGCCGACGAGGCCCGGAGCACCGGTGCGGCCGTCAAGCTCGACCCGATGACGCCCTTCGAGCGCAAGGTCGTCCACGACGCGGTGGCCGCCGCGGGTCTGCGCAGCGAGTCCGAGGGTGAGGAGCCTCAGCGCCGAGTGATCGTCCTCCCGGCCTGAGCCTGTCCCACATACAGGTGTGTACGGCCCCGTCTGCTCGCAGGCGGGGCCGATCCTTGTCAGCCTGATATTCAGAACTTCACTAGAGACGTCGTACGGAAGGACGGTTCCCCGTGGAAGAGGCAGCGGAGCTCCCCCCGGCGCCACCGGAGGCGCAGGCGGTCTTCGGCGACCGCCTGCCAGAGGCCATCCGGTACGCCGAGCTGCTCGCGGACGCGGGCGTACGGCGTGGCCTGATCGGCCCCCGTGAGGTTCCCCGGCTCTGGGAGCGGCACCTGCTGAACTGCGCCGTGCTCTCGGAGGCCGTGCCGGACGGGGTCTCGGTATGTGACGTGGGCTCCGGTGCGGGCCTGCCCGGCATCCCGCTGGCCCTGGTGCGCCCCGATCTCCAGATCACCCTGCTGGAGCCGCTGCTGCGCCGTACGACGTTCCTCCAGGAGGTCGTCGAGCTGCTGGGCCTGGACCACGTCACGGTCGTCCGTGGCCGGGCCGAGGAGATGCTCGGCAAGGTGCAGCCCGTCCATGTGGTGACGGCGCGCGCCGTGGCCCCGCTGGACCGGTTGGCCGGCTGGGGCGTTCCGCTGCTGCGCCCGTACGGCGAGATGCTCGCTCTGAAGGGGGACACGGCGGAGGAGGAGCTCAAGGGGGCCCGTGCGGCGCTGAGCAAGCTCGGTGTCGTGCGGACTTCGGTGCTGCAGGTCGGCGAGGGCGTGGTGGACCCGTTGTCCACAGTCGTGCGGGTCGAGGTCGGGGAGAGCCCGGGTGGTGTGCGCTTCGCCGCCAAGCGGGCGAAGGCCGCCCGGCCCAGCCGGACACGTCGTCGGCGCTGAGCCGAAAAGACACCCCGAGCTGCGCAGAGCGCAGCGAAAACCGGCCGGACAATGCTCCATACAAGCTGCCAAAACTACGCATTACGGAGTGTCGTAGCCGCGTAGCGGAGCGTCCGGTGCATCGTGTTTCACGTGAAACGTCGCTCCTTGCTCAAAGGAATCATCGGCCGTGGTCGCGCGGATGCCCCCACTCCGCGCGACCACCGGATCTCCCACGAACCGGGTTCATCCACAGGAATCGTGGATTCATCCACAGGAGAACGGACCTCGCTGGTTCACGACCCCGAAACCATGGCAGGCTCTGTTCATTGCGAGCCTGATGTCGAGGAGAGTGAATCCTTGCGGTCCGACGCCAACACCGCGGGGCCGATGGCCGACCCGGTCCCCGGCCCCCGCCCCGCCGACCCCGAGTCGGGGGTGGCTCCCGCCCAGCCGGCTCCGGGAGAGGCCGTTTCACGTGAAACGCCACCACCTCCGATGCCCAGGCCCGACCAGACCCGGGTGATGGTGGTCGCCAATCAGAAGGGCGGAGTCGGTAAGACCACGACGACCGTGAACCTGGCGGCATCCCTCGCACTGCACGGCAACCGTGTGCTGGTCATCGACCTTGACCCTCAGGGCAATGCCTCGACCGCGCTCGGCATTGATCACCATGCGGATGTGCCGTCGATCTACGACGTCCTGGTGGACAGCAAGCAGCTGTCCGAGGTGGTCCAGCCCGTCCTCGATGTGGAAGGGCTCTTCTGTGCACCGGCCACGATCGACCTGGCGGGTGCCGAGATCGAGCTCGTCTCCCTGGTGGCCCGGGAAAGCCGGCTGGACCGGGCGATCAAGGCGTATGAGCAGCCGCTGGACTACATCCTCATCGACTGCCCGCCGTCGCTCGGCCTGCTGACGGTCAATGCGTTGGTCGCCGGCGCGGAGGTGCTGATCCCCATCCAGTGCGAGTACTACGCATTGGAGGGCCTGGGCCAGCTGCTGCGCAACGTCGAGCTGGTGCGGGGGCATCTGAACCCCGCGCTCCATGTGTCGACGATCCTGCTGACGATGTACGACGGGCGGACCCGGCTCGCCTCGCAGGTGGCCGAAGAGGTGCGCACCCACTTCGGGCGCGAGGTGCTGAGGACGAGCATCCCCCGGTCGGTGCGTATCTCCGAGGCGCCCAGTTATGGGCAGACCGTCCTCACCTACGATCCGGGTTCCAGCGGAGCGCTCTCCTACCTGGAGGCGGCCCGTGAGATCGCCCTGCGAGGCGTGGGTGTGCACTACGACGGCAGTAAGGCCCACCCCATGGTGGGTCGTCAACAGCAAGACCAGCACAGCATGTCGGAGGGGCTGCAGTGAGCGAGCGACGTAGAGGACTGGGCCGTGGGCTCGGTGCGCTGATCCCGGCGGCACCCAAGACAGCGGACAACAACGGTCCTGCGGTGGGGCACCCGACGACGTCTCCGACGGCCGTTCCCGTGCTGACCGCCGAGCGGGGAGTGGCCACGGCCAAGGTGACCGCCCTGCCGGTGGCCGAGGTTCCCGTTTCACGTGAAACAGACGCCGTGGAGCCGGTGACGGCCGACGCGCCCGTCATGGAGTCGGCGGGGGGTGCGCACTTCGCGGAACTGCCGCTGGATTCGATCACTCCCAATCCCCGGCAGCCCAGGGAAGTATTCGACGACGTCGCTCTTGCCGAGTTGGTCACGTCCATCCGCGAGGTCGGGCTGCTGCAGCCGGTTGTCGTGCGGCAGCTGGGGCCGGAGCGCTATGAGCTCATCATGGGAGAGCGGCGCTGGCGGGCGTGCCGTGAGGCGGGGCTGGAGCGGATTCCCTCCATCGTCCGGGCCACCGACGACGAGAAGCTGCTGCTCGACGCCTTGCTGGAGAACCTGCACCGGGCCCAGCTGAACCCCCTGGAAGAGGCGGCTGCCTACGATCAGTTGCTCAAGGACTTCAACTGCACGCATGACGAGCTGGCCGACCGCATCGGGCGATCGCGCCCGCAGGTCTCCAATACGCTGCGACTGTTGAAGCTGTCGCCCCCCGTGCAGCGGCGGGTCGCGGCCGGGGTGCTCTCCGCCGGGCACGCCCGAGCGCTGATCGCGGTCGAGGACCCGCAGGAGCAGGACCACTTGGCGCACCGCATTGTCGCCGAGGGGCTGTCCGTGCGCTCCGTGGAAGAGATCGTGAAGCTCATGGCCTCGGGCTCACGGGCTTCCGCGAAGAGCAAGGGGCCGCGTGCCGGCACCCGGGTCTCGCCGGCCCTTACCGGCCTCGCCTCGCGGCTCTCGGACCGTTTTGAAACTCGGGTGAAGGTGGACCTGGGGCAGAAGAAGGGCAAGATCGTCGTCGAGTTCGCCTCGATGGAGGATCTGGAGCGGATTCTGGGGACGCTCGCCCCTGGCGAGGGCCGGGTGCTGGAGCAGAAGCTCAGTGATGAGGACGCGTCCGGCGCGGAGTAGGCGTGGCGTCGTGCTGACGCAGGGCGGGTGGTGTTTCACGTGGAACACGGCCCGCCCTTTGCTTTGCCCGCTTCTCGCTCAATCCACGCACGGATACGATGCGTTGAGGGTATGGGGCGCATCCACGTTGGACACAGTTCACGGAGGGGCGGGGCCATGCGAACGGTGAGCCGGACCGGACTGATGGTGACAGGTTTTGGCCTGGGGGCAGTCGGCGGATTCGTCGGCAGTCTGCTCAGGGAGCGGAGCACATTGGGCGCCGCCCGGGAAGTGGCACAGGACGAAAGCGAGGAATGGGCTCCATGGGGCGTCGGCTTGTACCGCTCACGCTGGACAACCTCCCGGATCTTCCCCAGCGCTGCCGTGCCTGCGTCTTCTGGGAGCTGGACCCCGTCAGCGGTGAGGCCGCGCTGAAAGCGGGCCGTCCCGAGCTGGAGAAGGAAGCCTGGATCTCCGCCGTACTGCTGGAGTGGGGATCCTGCGGGCGGGTGGTCTATGTCGACGAGGTGCCGGTGGGCTATGTGCTCTACGCGCCTCCGGCCTATGTGCCCCGCTCAGCCACCTTCTCGACCAGCCCCGTGGCCGCGGATGCCGTGCAGCTGATGACGGCCTGGCTGGCGCCGGGCTATCAGGGCCAGGGGCTGGGGAGGACGATGGTGCAGACCGTCGCCAAGGATGTTCTGCGACGTGGCTTCAAGGCGATCGAGTCGTTCGGCGATGCCCGCTGGAAGGAACCGGCATGTGTGCTGCCGGCTGATCACCTTCTCGCGGTGGGCTTCAAGACGGTCCGGCCCCACCATCGGCACCCGCGATTGCGGCTGGAACTGCGCACGGCGCTGTCTTGGAAGGAAGACGTGGAGCTCGCTCTGGACCGGCTCCTGGGCGCGGTTCAGAAGGAGCCGGCCCTGAGGCCGCTGTGAGGTGCCGACTGGCGTAGCGGCCCCACGGCTCCCCTACGCGAACAGGCCCGCCCCTTTCCGGGGCGGGCCTGTTCCACGTGAAACAGCGAAGGGTTACTCAGACGCTGAGGAACGGGTCCAGCTCGCGCTCAAGAGCGGCCTTCGGCTTGGCGCCGACGATCGTCTGGACGACCTCGCCACCCTGGTAGACGTTGAGCGTCGGGATCGACATCACGCCGTACTTCGCGGCCGTGGCCGGGTTCTGGTCGATGTTGAGCTTGACGATCTCGATCTTGTCGCCGTGCTCGGCGGCAATCGCCTCGAGGGAGGGGGCGATCTGGCGGCACGGACCGCACCACTCGGCCCAGAAGTCCACGAGAACGGGCTTGTCGCTCTTGAGGACGTCCTCGTCGAAGCTGGCGTCGGTCACAGTCTTGAGAGCCACGGAGGTCTCCTTACATCTTCTCTGCGTGGGGTGGGGGGGGTAAGTCAGGCGGTCTTCTCGGGCTCCGGGACGCTCTCGCTGTCCGAGAGGGAGGCGAGGTAGCGCTCGGCGTCGAGGGCGGAGGAGCAGCCCGTACCGGCCGCGGTGATCGCCTGACGGTAGGTGTGGTCCACGACGTCACCGGCAGCGAAGACACCGGTCAGGTTGGTGCGGGTCGAGGGGGCTTCGACCTTGAGGTAACCCTCGTCGTCCAGGTCCAGCTGGCCCTTGAACAGCTCGGTGCGCGGGTCGTGGCCGATCGCGATGAAGAGGCCGGTCACCGGGAGCTCGGAGGTCTCGCCGGACTTGAGGTTGCGCAGGGTCAGGCTGGAGAGCTTGTTCTCGCCGTGGATCTCGGCGACCTCGCTGTCCCAGATGAAGGAGATCTTCGGGTCCGCGAACGCGCGCTCCTGCATCGCCTTGCTCGCGCGCAGCGTGTCGCGGCGGTGGACGACCGTGACGGACTTGGCGAAGCGGGAGAGGAAGGTGGCCTCCTCCATCGCCGTGTCGCCGCCGCCGATGACGGCGATGTCCTGGTCCTTGAAGAAGAAGCCGTCGCAGGTGGCGCACCAGGAGACACCGCGGCCGGAGAGCTCGTCCTCACGCGGCAGGCCGAGCTTGCGGTGCTGGGAACCCGTCGTGACGATCACGGCCTTGGCGCGGTGGACGGTGCCGGCGGAGTCGGTGACCGTCTTGATCTCGTCGCTGAGGTCCACGGCGATGACGTCGTCCGGAATCAGCTCGGCGCCGAACCGCTCGGCCTGGGCCCGCATGTTGTCCATCAGGTCGGGGCCCATGATGCCCTCACGGAAACCGGGGAAGTTCTCCACGTCGGTGGTGTTCATCAGCGCGCCACCGGCGGTCACGGCGCCTTCGAAGACCAGCGGCTTCAGAGAGGCGCGGGCCGTGTAGAGCGCGGCCGTGTAGCCCGCGGGCCCGGAGCCGATGATGATCACGTTGCGGACGTCGCTCACGGGAGTCTTCCTTGTCTGCCGACTGCTGTCTCGGGTCCTTGCGGGGTCTCACCCCACCCAACGGATCCTACGGGGGATGCATTCCCGAGAGGTGACAGCCGGGGGCCGGGCAGCTCAGGAGCGTGGCACCGTCTCGTTCCGCAGTACCTCTCCCGGAGTGGACGAGGAGGCCGTGGCGCAGCTCGAAGCGACGTAGTAGGCGTCCACGAGTGAGAGGTCACCGGGGTGCGGCAGGACGACGAGGTAGGCGTCCTTGCCGCCGTACTCCTCCTGGCGTGAGGCCAGCTCCTGCTCCTGGGGGCGCCCGATGCCGTCGCGCACACAGGACGGCACGGTGGTGCCCGGGTCGGCGAAGGTGGTGTTGCGGGAGGAGGCGTCGGCCTTGCCTCGTGCTTCATGGGTCTTGGAGGAGACGCTCAGCAGGCTATGGACCCGTGCTTGCAGCTCATTGGAGCTGAGGATGCCGCCGTCCCGGCTCGATTCGGAACCGGCCGGGGTGTCGCTTCCTCCGACATGGGATTGGAGGAAGATGCTCCCCACTCCGATCACCGCAGCGGCACAGGCGCCGCCGAGGAGCGCCCGCGGCCAGCGCCGAGCCCGGCTCGTCCGGGACGTGCCGGGGGTGGGGACCTGGCGACCCGGCCCGGTCGTGGCGCGTGGACGTCCCCCGGGGCGGTCGGCCGTTTCACGTGAAACGCGTACGGGGCCATCGACGCCCGTCGGGGAGCTCGTCGCCGTTTCACGTGAAACAGGGGCATCGGTTTCCGGTGCTGTCGAGTCGAGGAGCGCCTCGGCCGAGAGCGCGGCGTCGATACGGCCGGCGACGTCCGCCGGCATCCGAGGCGGGCCGGGGAGAGTCCCCAGGAGCGTGCGGATCTCGTCCAGCGAACTGCGGACGTCCTCGCACAGCTCACAGGCCACGAGGTGATCCCGTACATCTGCCGTCCGGGCCGGCGAGAGCACGCCCTCGGTGAGCGCGGAGATCTCCGCGACCTCCGGGTGCTCATCCGTGCCGGTCGTGGAAGTCACGCTCGCCCACCTCCACCCTTCACTGGATCTGCGTCGTTCTGTCCTGCCGGTGGTGGGACGGATGCCCCCTGCGACCGGTTCCTTCCCCCGTCGACGGGCGGGCTACCCCCGGCGTCACCGCGCAGATGGGTGAGCATGGGCAGCAATCGTGCTCTTCCCCGTGCGCATCTGCTCTTCACCGTGCCCACAGGGACATCCAGGACGGCGGCCGCCTCGGCGACGGGATAGCCCTGCATGTCCACCAGGACGAGGGCGGCGCGCTGCTCGGGGGGGAGAGTGGCCAGGGCCTTGAGCAGCTCACGGTGGAGATCGCCGCGCTCGGCGGGCGCGGCCGCGGACTCATGGGGTTCGAGGAGCTGCTCGAGCCGCTCGGTCTCGGCGAGGGGCGAGGTACGCCGGGAGGCGGCCTTGCGGGCGCGGTCCAGGCAGGCATTGACCGTGATGCGGTGGAGCCAGGTGGTGACGGCGGACTGTCCGCGGAAGGTATGAGCGGCCCGGTAGGCGGAGACCAGGGCGTCCTGAACGGCGTCCGCGGCTTCTTCGCGGTCCCCGAGCGTACGAAGCGCCACCGCCCAGAGCCGGTCACGATGGCGCCGGACTATCTCGGCGAAGGCGTGGGGATCGCCGTTCACATGCCGGGAGAGGAGGTCGGCGTCACTGGTGCCGTCGTGCGTGACGTCGTCCAACGTCGAGCCCCTCCCCCTGGATCCCGAGTGCTAGCCGAGGACCTTGATCTCCGAGATGCCACCTCGGTAGCCCTGCCCCGTATCGTCCGTCGGAAGCTCGGTGATGTGGATCAGTACATAGCGTGTCTTCACGAGAGTCTTGACGGCCTTCTTGAAGTGGCCACCGACTTTTTCGAGCTTGGAGATGTGCTGCGGGAAGTCGTCGAGGGCGGTCGGATTCCTGGCCGAAGGACGTGCTGCGCGCACCTCCACTGTATGGCCCGACCGGTACATGGAGACGTCGACGCCGGAGATCTCCCTGACCGCACCGAGGTCGACGATGATGCCGCTGCCCTGGGCGCGAGCGTCGAGGTTCCCGAAGTTCGGATGGTTGAGGAACAGCCCCGTCACCCAGGCGGTGTCGGCATTGCCGTCCGCGGCGTTCTGCTGGTTTTTGCCGGTAGGGCCTGACAGGGGAGAGAACTCCGTGACGTCGCTGATCTGAAGCGGCTTGGCGTCCTTCTTCTTGGGCGCGTCGTCATTGGTCGACGTAGAGCTCGGCGCGTCCGGTTCGCCGTTCTTCAGGAGGGTGTCCGCCAGCTGCCAGCTGCCGAGCCCCAGGGCCGCGATGAGGAGCGCTGAGACGCTCCACTTCAGGGCCCTGCCGGTGCGGCTGTTGAGCGGGGGCGGCGGCACCGGGGCCGGATGGACGGGCCTGCCGTTGTGCGTCGGCGGCTGACCGTACGCACCGTGGTGGTAATGGGTGCGCTGGTAGCCGCCGGGCGGGGTGGTGAAGGTCGGCTCCGGTGGGCGGATGCGGGGCATCGCGGCCACCGCCTTGGCCAGCTCCTCAGGGGTGGCGCAGGGCTTCTCCTGCCGGGAGGCGGTGGCTCCGTCGTTGACGAGGGCGCGCATCGCCAGCTCGGCGAGGCCCCGGTGGACGCCGGCCCGCACCTGGTCGGGTGCGATGAGGCCCACGCCCTTGGGCAGGCCGGGCAGGCCGTAGGCGTTGTTCTCGTACGGCCAGCGCTGGGTGAGCGAGGCGTAGAGCAGGGCGCCGATGGCCTCGGTGTCGGTCCGCTGGGGGTGCTCGGAGGTGATCCCGCGGAGGGCCGCCATGACGGCCAGGCCCCGGATGCGGTACTGGCCGGACTCCGTGCGCAGGACGGAGCCGGGGTGCAGACGAAGGTGTGCGAGGCCCTCGCGGTGGGCGGCGGCCATGGCCTGCGACACCTGGCTGACGAGCTGGTACGCGTCGTGGGGCTCCATGGGGCCCGCGGCGAGGACGGAACTGAGCTCGGTGGCGTCCGGCAGCCACTCGTGGACGACGTAGACGAGGTCGTTCTCCTCGACGGCGTCGAGGACCTGAACGAAGCGGGGGTCGCCCAGCAGGGCCGCGGAACGGGCGGCGGCGAGCACCGGACGGGCCCGCGGATGGTCCGCGGGCAGCAGGTGGACACCGACGGCGCGGCGGAGCATCTCGTCCACGGCACGCCAGCTGCTGAATCCCTCCAGACGGGTGACGCACTCCTCCAGGCGATAGCGTCTGGCGAGCTTGTGGCCGCTGTGGAGCTCGGAAGGTCGGGCGTCGCGCGCGGTGCCCCGGCCCTCCGCGCGCGCGGTGTCCTCGTGCGTACCGGCCTTGATCGCGGCCTCCGCCCCGTCGGTCGTGGCCTGCTCCGCCTTGGCGGTCAGCGGCTTACCGCCGCTGGTGGCTGCCACGTCGACGGCAGATGTGCTCCGTTCCGCCACCGTCGTTCCTGCCTCCCCATCCGTTGCACGCTGTCCACAGCCGAGACAATTGTGCCCACAGTCCGGCGCTATGCACGACACGCGGCGGCGGGCGATGGTTGTGCTCCGGTCAGCGGCCGAGCCGTCCGCGGACCATACCGACCATGGCGGTCAGCTCCTCGATCCGCATCCGCTTCGCGGCGATGTAGAAGACGGCGATCAAGATAAGTCCACCACCGATCAGAGCGGCGATTGATCCGGCTACGCCATAGCCGAGAACCTGACCGATCCCGTACGCGACGGCTCCACCCAGCAGGGCGGCGGGGACGCACGCGCCGGCGAGGCGGGCATAGGTACGGATGATGTGCGAGCCGTCCAGATCGCCGCCGAGCCGGGTGCGCAGGCGGCGCCAGGCCACTCCCACACCCACGGCGTAAGCCAGGCCGTAGGAGGCGGCCATGCCGGCTACGGCGTAGCGCGCGGGCAGGACGACGAAGCTCAGCGTGGAGCCCACCGCGTTGACGGCGGCGACGATCAGCGTGTTGTAGAAGGGGGTCCGGGTGTCCTCGTAGGCGTAGAAGCCGCGCAGGATGACGTACTGGGCCGAGTACGGGATCAGACCGAGGGCGAAGCCCATGAGGATGATGCCGATGTTGATGGCGCTGTTCGTCCCGGCGCTGGAGAACATCAGGGTGGCCATGGGAACGCCGAGCGCCAGGAAGGCGAAGGCGCAGGGCACGATCGCGACCGCCGAGGTGCGCAGGCCGTGGGAGAGGTCGTCGCGCACGGCCGCGACGTCACCGTCGTGGGCCGCGCGGGAGATCCGGGGGAGCACCGCGGTCATCACCGAGACGGTGATGATGGCCTGCGGCATCTGCCAGAGCTGGATCGCGAAGTTGTAGGCGGTGATACCGGTGCCGGAGTGGTGCGCCTTCTCGGCGATCGCCCCCGCCCGGGTGGCGAGCTGGGTGACGACGACCATGCCGAGCTGGTTGGCGAGGACGAAGAGCAGGGTCCACTTGGCCAGACCGGCGGCCTTGCCGAGGCCGTGCCCGCGCCAGTCGAACCGCAGACGGAGCTTGAAGCCGGTCTCCCGGAGGTACGGGAGCATCGCGAGCGCCTGGACGACGAGGCCCAGCAGGGTGCCGATGCCGAGCAGCCGGATGCCCTCGGGGGTGATGGTGGCGGGGCTGACGTCGCTGGCCCCGAAGCCGCCGAAGACCCAGATGAACGCACCGAAGGTGGCGATGATGATGATGTTGTTGAGGACCGGGGTCCACATCATGGCGCCGAACTTGCCCCGGGCGTTGAGGATCTGCCCGAGGACGACGTGCACGCCCATGAAGAACATGGTGGGCAGGCAGTAGCGGGCGAACGCGACGGCCACGTCCATCTGGGCCGGATCGGAGGCGTTGTCCGGCATCATCATCCGGACGAGGATCGGCGCTCCGAGGACGCAGGCGGTGGTGACGCCCGCCATCAGGACCACGACGAGGGTCAGAAGCCGGTTGGCGTACGCCTCACCGCCATCCTCGTCGTTCTTCATGGCCCGCACCAGCTGCGGGATGAACACCGCGTTGAGCGCGCCGCCGCCGACCAGGATATAGATCATCGTCGGCAGGGTGTTGGCGACCTGGTAGCTGTCGTTGAGCGTGCCGACGCCGATCGCGGCGGCCATGATGAGGTTGCGGCCGAAACCCAGGATGCGGGAGACGAAGCTGCCCGCGGCCATCACGGCGCTGGACTTCAGCAGACTCGCCGCCTTGCCGCCACCGCCCTTGGGCGCGGGCGGGGCCGGCACGGCCGCCGGCTCCGGCTCGGGACCGGGCTCGGCCGCAGGGCCCTGCGGGGGCTGGGCGGCGTACTGGCCGGGGGACGGGATCGGCTGACCGTACGGGCGCTGAGGCTCGTACGGCTGCTGCTGGTCCCGGTAGAGGTGGGCGAAGGCGTCCCGCTCGGGGCGCTCCTCGGCGGCCTGGCCGACCGGGCCGCCGACGCCCGCGAACTGCGTCGTGGGCTCGTCACCGTAGGGGGGCGCGGAGTTCCCGGCCGGATGCGCCGGGGCCGGCGCCCACAGCCGCGGGTCGGAGCCGTACGGGTCCGCGGGCTGCTGCTGGTGGGGCGGGAAGCTGTTCTGGTACGCGCCGGGCTGCGGCGTGTTCTGGTACGCGCCGGACGGCGGCGGGGGGTGCGCGGCACGGTCGTACAGCGCGTCGCTCACCGGGTCCTGCGCGTTCGGGTCGTGCCCGGGGTACGGCTCGGAGGCGTACGCGTCCTGAAGGTAGGGATCCCGGGCGTACGGGCCCTGACGGGAGGGGTCCGGGGCAGGCGGAGGCGGCGGGTACGGTCCCCGCTGCTCACCACCCGAGCCCTGCCCGCGGTCACCGTCGTACGGCGCGTTCATCGCTACCCCACCTCATCGTCCGCGGCCGGCCGGCCCCACTACTCGTCAACGGTCCACTTTCTCACCTGAGCCGGATGGGTCGGTGCTTTCCGAACCGGTGTCCGGAGTCGGATCTTCCGGCTGCTCGGGCCTGCCGTCGTCCGGGCTGCCGCCCGAGCCCCCGCCGTCCGTGCCGTCCGGGCCTTCCTGGCCGCCCTCGGCCGATCCGCGGGCGGCGGACCGCTTGCGCTGGATGTAGATGCGGAGCCCCGCGAGGACCAGCAGAAGGACACCACCGGCGATGACGGTCAGCACCATAGGGGTGATGGACTCGACATGCACGGTGAAGGTCATCGGGTCGCCGTAGGGCTGGCCGTCGTCCGTGTAGAGGCGTGCCGTCAGTTTGACCGGGCCGTTGGCATTCGCCCGGGTCTCGAACTTCACCGTCTGGCTGTGCCCACCGTCGATCTTGACCGGCTGGGAGTCGTCGACCTTGAGACGGTTCGGCTGGTGGGACTCCAGGACAAGCCGCAGGCCGCCGATGCCCTGGAGCAGGCCGTTGCGGACCGTCACGGGGATCGTCGCGCTGCGCCCGGACAGCGTGGTGTCCGACTTGGGGAAGAGCTGCACCTGCCGCTTGAGCTGGTACAGGTACGACTGCACGGCGTTGCGGAAGTCCGCCGCCCCGCGCGGGTCACCACGCCAGGAGGTGGACATCGCCCGCATGATCGCGCTGCCGAAGGGGGTCACCACACGGTCCTGCGAGGTCAGGATGACCTTGAAGCTGTCCAGGGTCTCCTGCGTCTTCTGGATGTCCTGGAACGCCTCGGTGCTCAGCTCCTGCTTGCGGAGCGAGCCGGGGTAGGAGCCCGGGCCCGGCACCTGCTGGTTGGCCGCCGGATCCGGCTTGGCCCGGGCCGCGTCCCCCAGGTCCAGGGGCTTGGTCCAGCGGCCGTCCGACAGACCGCCGACCGCCGCCGCCAGCGCCTGGGCCTGGCTGGTCGTGGGCATGCGCTGCGGTGCGACGACGATGCTGCGCTCGTCGTCGGGGGCCTGCCTGTTCACCAGGAGGCTCTGGGCGAGGAACCGCTGCACCGCGAGCGAGGACTCGCCCGCCCGGATCAGGTCCCCCTCGAAGGCGGTGGACATCCGGGCGTCCGCGACGATCGCCGTGTTGCCGCTGCCGATCTGGCGGGCCGCTGTGGGGGTGTAAGAAGCCCGGGGCTCGCGGAGGCTGTCACTGCGGGCGATGACGTTGTGGGCGCCGGCGGAGGTGGCGACATCGATGATCGAGGGGTCCACCGCCCCGTCGACGGGCCAGGCGAAGTCGGTGCGCGGCTTCACCCCGAGGATGGTGTCCACGGTCGTCGAGGCCAGCTCCGTGGCGGACTGGAGGTGGCTCAGGGAGCCGGGGACGTCCCTGCCGCGATGGGCGAGCGAGGCGATGTCCGGATCGCCGAAGGGCAACGCGACCACCTGGTGGTTGGCCACGGCGCTCTGGAGCTGGCTGAGCCACTGCTTCGCGACCGCCTGCCCCTTGCCCGGGGTGTTCTTTCCGGCCGGGCCGCTGATCCGGTAGCTCTTCGTCATCGCCTCGACCGTGGCGAGCAGATCCGGGTCGATCACCCAGGTGACCGGCAGGTTCTTGCCCAGGGCCACGATCTGGTGCAGCCGGCCGCCCGGCGCCAGCTCCGCCGCGAGGTCGTCGTCGGGGAAGACCGGGGTCTGCTGCTGGTCGGACTCGGTGCGGGCGGTGAGGTGCGTGGTGGAGGTCAGCGGCCACAGGACCGTGAGCTGGGTCTTCTTGCCCTCGACCCCGGACGGCTGCCAGGGCAGCAAAGTCCGGCCGATGCCCAGCACCCGCTCGTAAGGCTGGTCGGCGGACTGCCCGGAGAGCGAGACGCCGAGCTGGTAGACACCGTCCTTGCCGAGATTCAGGTCCTTCGCCGGGACGGAGAGGCTGAAGTCACGGCTGACGCCCGGGGGCAGCTTGTCGATCTTCTGGGTGTGGTTGCCGCCGACCTCGGAGCCGTCACTGCCGGAGAAGCCGGAGCGGTCGCCGATCTCGTCGATGTCGGTCCGGCTGTCGATCTGCGGGCCGACCCGCAACCCCACATGGGCACCCGTGACCGTCGAGTCGCTGTTGTTGGTGACGGTGCCCGAGATGGTCAGCGTGTCGTTCTGGGCCGGCGCGACGGGCGTCAGCGTGTCGATGGAGACACCGACCGGCTGGGAACCGCCGGGCGCGGCGTGAGCGGCCGGTGCCGCCGGAAGCTGTACCAGGCCCACGAGCAGAAGCACCCCGAGGAGCAGCATCGCGGTGGTGTGCCGGGCCCACCGGCAGGCAGCAGCGGAAGTCGTCCCCTGGAACTCTGCCGCCTCGGCCACGCGCTCGCCCGTCCCTCGTCGTCGTCAGTGGTCGTCGGTTGTGCGTCCACGAATGGTAACGAGGCCCGCTGTGACGAAGTGCTGCGGACTGCTCTGCAAGATCGCCCAGGGCTCGGATGTCCGGGCTGCGCCCGCTTTGCCTGGCCTGTCGCCGGGGGTCCGGAACCAGGAGGCCCCCGGGCGCGCGGCCACGTACCCTCTTCTGTTGTGTCGAATGCCAACAATGACAGCCACCCCCAGCCGTCGACGAACGAGCTCAGCCACGTGCAGCGGCGCGCGGTGAGCGAGCTCCTGCGGGTCTCCCCCGTCGCCGACGACCTCGCTCGCCGATTTCAGGAGGCCGGGTTCACGCTTGCCCTGGTCGGCGGGTCGGTGCGGGACGCGCTGCTCGGCCGCCTCGGCAACGATCTGGATTTCACCACGGATGCCCGCCCGGATGATGTGCTGAAGATCGTCCGCCCCTGGGCCGACGCGGTCTGGGAGGTCGGCATCGCCTTCGGGACCGTGGGGTGCCGCAAGTCCGACTTCGACATTGAGGTCACCACATACCGGTCGGAAGCGTACGACCGGACCTCGCGCAAGCCGGAGGTCTCCTACGGCGACTCCATCGAGGAAGACCTGGTCCGCCGGGACTTCACGGTCAACGCGATGGCCGTCGCCCTGCCGGAGAAGGAGTTCATCGACCCGCACCACGGCCTGGAGGACCTGGCCGCGCGGATCCTGCGCACCCCCGGTACGCCGGAGGAGTCCTTCTCCGACGACCCGCTGCGCATGATGCGGGCCGCGCGCTTCGCCGCGCAGCTGGACTTCGAGGTCGCCCCCGAGGTCGTCGCCGCGATGACCGGGATGAGCCGCCGCCTGGAGATCGTCTCCGCCGAGCGGGTGCGGGACGAGCTGAACAAGCTGATCCTCTCCGATCACCCCCGGGAGGGCCTGAAGCTCCTCGTCGACACCGGGCTCGCCGAGCTCGTGCTGCCGGAGCTTCCCGCGCTCCGTCTGGAGCGCGACGAGCACCACCGGCACAAGGACGTGTACGAGCACACGCTCATCGTCCTGGAGCAGGCCATCGACCTGGAGGAGAACGGCCCTGACCTCGTGCTGCGTCTGGCCGCGCTGCTGCACGACATCGGCAAGCCCAAGACGCGGCGTTTCGAGAAGGACGGCCGGGTCTCGTTCCACCACCACGAGGTGGTCGGCGCGAAGATGACCAAGGCGCGGATGACCAAGCTCAAGTACTCCAATGAGCTGGTGAAGGACGTCTCGAAGCTCGTCGAGCTGCACCTGCGCTTCCACGGCTACGGAACGGGCGAGTGGACCGACTCGGCCGTCCGCCGCTACGTACGGGACGCGGGCCCGCTGCTGGAGCGGCTGCACAAGCTGACGCGGTCGGACTGCACGACGCGCAACAAGCGCAAGGCCAATGCGCTCTCCCGCGCGTACGACGGCCTGGAGGAGCGCATCGCGCAGCTGCAGGAACAGGAAGAGCTGGATGCCATCCGCCCGGACCTGGACGGCAACGAGATCATGGAGATCCTCGGGGTGGGCCCGGGCCCGCAGATCGGCAAGGCGTACAAGCACCTGCTGGAGCTGAGGCTGGAGAACGGCCCCATGGAGCGGGACGCCGCTGTCGCCGCGCTCAAGGAGTGGTGGGCGGCGCAGAGCTGAGGTGTCGCCCTGGTGTTTCACGTGAAACACCAGCGGGTGGCTGTGGGCGAGGGGGGGGGGTGTGTGGGGAGACACCCGCCCCCCCGCCACCCCGGCCGCGCCGCCCCGGCCCC